>DASRJN010000023.1:0-3481 GCA_035649455.1 Acidimicrobiales bacterium | reverse complement strand
CCGTAGGTCACCACCTGCTCGGGCGTCTTGCGCCCCTCGGCCCCGGTGAACAGGCCCCCGGCGGGGATGCCCACGGCGATGAACGGCCCGTAGTCCGACCGGCCGTCGAAGGCCGTCGCCTCGAAGGCCAGCCCCCGGTCGGCGTAGAACTGGTTGAACCCTGCCTCGATGGCCGCCGAGCCATCGGGCCCGGCCGCGCCGAAGGTCGAGCCGTCGCCGTCGTACACGAAGCGCACGAAGTTGGGCGACCCGATCATGTCGAAGTTGAGGTAGAGGGCGATGTCGGCCCGCTCCGCTTCGCTCAGGCTCTCGACGTAGTGGTCGGACCCGACCAGGCCCGACTCCTCCGCGGTCCACCAGGCGAAGCGCACCTTGTTGGTCGGGTGGACGTTGGCCATCTGCTCGGCCACCTCGAGGATGGCCGCGCTGCCCGAGCCGTTGTCGTTGATCCCAGGGCCGGGGAAGACCGAGTCGAGGTGCGCGCCCACCATCACGACGTTGTCGCTGCGGCCGGTGCTCGTCTCGGCGATCACGTTGGCGGTGGGCCGGATCTCCCGCACGGCGTTGGCGAAGACCCGCATCTGCAGGCCGCTGATCGCGGAGAGGTCGGCGCCCAGCTGGTAGGTGACGCCGAGGACGGGGATGCCGCTCTCGTTGTTGGCGGTGAGCGTGACCGGCGGGATGTCCACGCGGTCGGGCGTGTTGCCCTGGTTCATGATGACGATGCCGGCCACCCCGGCCGCCGCCGCATTCTCGGCCTTGAGCTCGAAGGTGCAGACGCCCCGCTGCAGCAGGGCGATGTTGCCCTGGGGGAAGCCGGTGAAGTCCTCGGGCTCGCACCCGCTGGTGGTCTGGTTCCCGAGCCCCAGCTCGATGCCGACCGGCGTGACCGGGGCGGTGACGTCGCCACCGTCGGACTGGTCGATGAGGCCGAAGTCGACGCCCTCCACGTAGCTCACCGCGTTCGGCGCGATCTGCTGGAGCGCCGACGGCCCGGTGGGCGCGAAGGCCAGGTAGTCGAACTCCTGCAACGTGGGCGAGTAACCCGCCGCCTCCAGGGTGTCCACCACGTACTGGACGGACGCGTCATGGCCCGGCGTGCCCGCGAAGCGGGTTCGCCCGCGGCTTGACCGCGCATTGTGACAAGTGGAGCGGGGTCAGGCGCTACGAATTGATGGGTTGGGTCAGGGAGCGTGGGCCGGGACCTGGATCCAGGCGTCGCGCAGGGCGCGCAGCCCGGTGGCGGCGCGCTCGATCACCTCGTCGTCACGCGCCGGATCGCCCACCTCCAACCACACGAACACCGCGTCGACCAGCCAGCCGATGGTCGACTGGGCGGCCCAGCGATCGAGCGCGGGGTCGCCCATGTGCAGGCCCAGCAGCTTGGCCGTGGCCTCGGCCGCGGCCTCCCGCAGCTCGCGGGCGTAGTCGGCGAACTGGGGCTCGCGGGCGGCCTGGCGCCACAGCAGCGTGAACCCGGCTTCGTCCTCGCGGGCCACGGTGAGCAGCGTGCGCATGCCCAGGCCCCGCGCCTCGCCCCGCTCCATGCGGGCCGCCAGCTCCTGGCCGTGGCGCTCGAAGACGCGCTGGAGCACCGCCCGGTACAGGACTTCCTTGGTCTCGAAGTGCCGGTAGAGGATGAGCTTGGTGACCCCGCAAGCGGCCGCCACGTCGTCCATCGACGTCCCCGCGAAGCCGTTGCGGGCAAATGCCTGCGCGGCCCCCCGGAGGATCGACGCCTGGCGCTCGGTTCGGCTCAGCAACGGCACGGTTCACAGTGTAAACGCTCTGGTGTACACTCGGTAGTAACACCCAGTGTCGGGAGGGGCGTGCGCGTGCCTGAATTTGTCGAATCAGTGGGTTCCGTGGGTTCGGAGCAGGTCGAGTTCACCGCCGAGGAGTTGCTGGCCGACCACCCCGTGGTCGAGCCGCTCATGGCCGGGGGCGTGCGCTGCCACGGCGGCTTCGGCGCCGATGGCCAGTACATGTCACCGAGGACGCGGTTCCGGGTGCCGGCCATCGCGGCCTGGCAGAACCAGCACCGCGCCCAGTTCGGCACCGACGTCATCGAGGTGCCCCTGGCCACCTGGCCCGAGCACTTCCCCAACGTGGCCCAGGGCCGCTTCCTCATCGAGGCCGGGGTGCGCGAGCCGCTGATCAGCACGCTGACCCGCATCGGCACGGTCGAGGGCTACGGCGCGGCCATCCGGGGCCTCGACCCCGGCGACGCCCAGCGCTGGTTCGACGAGGACGTGAAGGGCACCGCCATCGCCCATCTGGGCCGCGGCCTGTTCGAGGCCCACGGCCGCGACGAGGCGGGCTGGGAGGCCGAGGCCGGCCACCGCGACATGTGGTTCGCGGCCCGCGACATCGCCTTCGAGGGGCACGCCGCCGACCTCGACGTCGAGGCCATCCTGGCCCGCATGGGCTTCGGTCCCCGCGGCCAGGGCGGGGCCGCACCGGCCCGGCTGCTGCCCGACGACGTGGACCCCGACCTCGAGACCATCGCCATGTTCATGATCCGGGTGATGCTGATCGAGGTGCAGGCGTTCCACACCTTCGCGTGGGCCGAGACCCTGCTCGCCGAGCGCGAGCTCGTGGCCGGCGAGGGCGCGGCCGCCGACCTGGTGGCGTGCATCCGCCAGGACGAGACGCCGCACGTCGCCTACCTGGCGACCGCCCTCACCGAGATGCGGGACCGGACGTGGGTCGGCACGTCCGGTCGCCACCACGCGGGCACCGAGATGATCGGCACCCTGTGGGACGCCGCCCTGGACCTCTCGCTGGGCGCGAGCCGCCAAGCGAACCGGGCGGCCATCCTGGGTGAGATCGAGCGCTGGTGCCGCAAGCGCCCCAACGGCGAGGACCTGCTGGCCCGGTTCCACTCGCTCGGGACGGCGGAGGCCGCGGCGTGAAGTTCGGCATCTTCTACGAGCACCAGCTCCCCCGGCCCTGGGAAGAGGGCAGCGAGCTGCAGCTGATCCAGGACGCCCTCGAACAGGTCGAGCTCGCGGACCGGCTGGGCTTCGACGTGGTGTGGGAGGTCGAGCACCATTTCCTGGAGGAGTACTCGCACTCCTCGGCGCCCGAGGTGTTCCTGGCCGCCGCCTCGCAGCGCACCCGGAACATCCGGCTCGGCCACGGGATCATCCAGACCGCGCCCGGCTACAACCACCCGGCCCGCACGGCCGAGCGGGTGGCGACGCTCGACCTGGTGTCGGGCGGGCGGGTCGAGTTCGGCTCGGGCGAGTCGTCGTCCGAGGCCGAGCTGGGCGGCTTCGGCGTCGACCCAGTCACCAAGCGCGACGCGTGGCTGGAGGGCCTGGAGGTGGCGATCCGCTGCATGACCGAGACGCCGTTCACCGGCGTCGACGGCAGCTTCGTCACCATGCCGCCCCGCAACGTGGTGCCCAAGCCGGTGCAGAAGCCGCACCCGCCGCTGTGGGTGGCGTGCTCCCGCCGGGACACCATCCTGCTGGCG
>DASRJN010000022.1:0-2985 GCA_035649455.1 Acidimicrobiales bacterium | reverse complement strand
CGCGGCCAGCGCCGCCACCGTGGCCCGCACCTCCCGCTCGGCCAGCACCCGGTCGCACGCCTGCTCCACCGCCCTCGGCTCGCGGAGGCCGGTGGCGATCAGCGCCCGGCGCAGCTCGCCCCGGTCGGCTGCGCCCGCCAGCGCCGGGTCCTGGTCGCCCTCAGGCAGGGCGGTGCGGCCCACCAGCTCCAGGTGGCAGCCGGACGACTGCGCCAGCCCGACCGCCACCCGGGCGGTGATCCCCCGGGCGCCGCCGGTCACGAGCACGACCGACTCCGCGGTGAGCGGCGACGTTCCCGGGTCCGCGGGCCCCGGCCCCGCGGCCGGCACCGGCACGGGCACCCGGCGGCCGCCGGCCCGCCAGCCGAGCTCGACGGGACCGGCGGGCTGCGCCGTCTCGTCGGCCAGGATGCGGGCCAGGTCGGCCTCGTCGGCCGCCGGGTCCACGTCGACCAGGCGGATGGCGCGGTCGGGGAACTCCAGGGCCGCCGTCTTCACCAGCCCCCGGGTACCCGCCCCCACGGGCAGGACGTCGCCCTCGGGGCGCGGCGCGGGCGGATCGATGCCCAGGCCGCCGCCCAGCGGCGTGACCACCATCACGTCGGCCGCGGTGTCGAGCAGGAGCGGCCGCAGCCGCCGGTAGAGCTCGGGCGCCTCGACCGGCTGGGCCAGGAGATCGGTCACGACCACCAGGTCGGCCCCGGTGCCCCGGCCGCCCACGTCGACGCCTCGGGCGGCGAGCTCCTCCCGCATCCGGGCCGCGACGGGTCCCTCTCCCCGCACCTCGACGACCCGACCCGCGGCGCCGCCGGACGGCTCCAGCGGCGCGTCGGCCAGGGCCAGCGTGAAACGCTGGGCGGCCGCTGGGAACGCGGCCGGCATGGGATCCGGGGACACGGGCGTGTCGGGACCCGGGGACGTGGGCGTGTCGCCGCCGAGCCGGTCCTCGTGGGAGACCAGGAACTCGACGATGCCCCGCAGCGTCTTGCGGGCCGCCAGCTCCTCCACGAGATCCTCCAGCTGGTCGAGCGACCCGTCGTCGCCCAAGCCGATCGCATCCGCCAGCTCCCCCAGGATCTCCAGGCGCTTGATCGAGTCGATCGACAGGTCCGCCTCGACATCCAGGTCCGGGCCCAACATGTCCTCCGGATAACCCGTCCGCGCCGACACGATCGCCGTCAACCGCACCAGCAGCTCGCCGGCCGAAGGCAGCCCCGCCGGCCGGGCCGGCGCAGGAGCCGCCGCGAGGGCCGGCGGCGGAGCCACCACCGCGGGGATCGGCGCCATGGCCGGCGCCGGGGCCGGAGCGGTGCTCGGGGCGATGCCCAGGTAGTTGAGGACCAGCTGGTGGCCCGCGGCCATGATCTCGTGGGCGGTGCGGAAGTACTCGGTCAACACCTGGTCCGGCGGTAGCGTCCCGTGGCCGTTGCCGTTGCTCGCCGGCCGGGACATGGGCACCGCCACGACCTCGGGGATCGTCGTGGCCGGCCGCAGGCCGCCCGGCACGGTGTCGCCGCCCGCGTCGCGCACCAGGTGGCCGTTCACGGTCCAGCGGGCGGGCGCGGGCGGTTGCGCCCAGCGGGCAGGATCGGCGCCCCGGCCCTCGAACAGCTCGGCCACCTCCACCGGCACGCCCGCCACCAGCAGGCGGGCCAGGGCATGCAGCAGCGAGCGCACGCCATCGTCACCCGGTCGGTCGGTGGCCACCGCCACGTGCGGGCGGTCGCCCAGGATCCGCTCGACGCAGCCCGTGAGCGTGCGGCCCGGCCCGGCCTCGACGAACACCCGGGCGCCCGCGTCGTACATGGCGCGGACCTCCTCGGTGAAGCGCACGCCCCCGGCCACCTGGCCGGCCAGCAGCCCCCGGACCTTGCGGGCATCTGCGGGGTACGCGTCGGCCGTCAGGTTGGAGTACACGGGCAGGACCGGCTCGGTGACCTCCATGCCGTCGAGGTGCTCGGCCAGGGCATCGGCCGCGGCGGCCACCAGCGGGCTGTGGAAGGCGCACGCCACCGGCAGCCGCTTGGCGCTGATGCCCGCGTCCCGGAGCCGCCCCACTGCCTCGTCGACCGCGGGCGTGATCCCCGCGATGACCAGCTGGTCGGGGTGGTTGTCGTTGGCCACCACGACGTCCACACCCACGAGCACCTCGTCGAGCCGCTCCCTCGGCGCGGCCACCGCGACCATCGTGCCGGGGTCGCCATCGGGAACGGCCGCCACCATGGCCCGGCCCCGGGCCTCGCTCAGGTCGAGCAGCGTGGTCTCGTCGTAGGCGCCCGCGAGGCACAGGGCCACCAGCTCGCCGTAGCTGTGGCCGGCCACCATGTCGGGGCGCACGCCGAAACGGTCGAGCACCCGAGCGGTGGCCAGGCCGGCGAGCCCGAGCGCGGGCTGGGCCACGCGCGTGTCGGTCACCGCCTGGCGCTGGGCGTCGCGCGTGGCGTCGTCGAAGGCGGCCGGGGGGAGCATGGCCGCCTCCCAGCGATGCCCCAGCCGGAGCAGCGGCCGGGTCTCGGCGAAGGCCACGAGCAGGTCGTTGGCCATGCCCGGTCGCTGGCTGCCCTGTCCCGGGAACAGGAAGGCCACCGGCGGCACCTCGCCTTCCGGGGCCAGCGGCTCGCCCGGGCGGTACACGCCCGGGCCCTCGCGGCCGGCCCGCGCATGGTCCAGCTTGGCCCGCAGGTCGTCCGCGTCGTCGGCCACGATCACCAGCCGCACGGGGCCGCGGCCCGCGGCCGACACCGCGGCGGCGATGTCACGCAGCCGCCAGGGCCGGCCCGCCGGGGCGGGTGCGGCCAGGCGGCCGGCCAGGTCGTCCAGGGCCCGGGCCACGCCGTCCTCGTCGCCCCGGAAGGGGAACAGCTCGGCCGGCCACGCCTCCACCGAACGCTCGGGCACATCACCGTCGGGGTGGGACTCCACCACCGCGTGGAAGTTGGTGCCGCCGAAGCCGAACGCGCTGACCCCGGCGACCCGGCGCTCGGC
>DASRJN010000021.1:0-2181 GCA_035649455.1 Acidimicrobiales bacterium | reverse complement strand
TCGTCGACCTCGCGGTCACGCGCCGGACGGCGTCCCGCGGGCCGGCGGGCATCCTCGTGGTGAACGTGACCGGATCGCTGGTGCTGGGAGTGGTGGTGGGCCTCAGCCTCTACCACGGGGTCGCCGACCCGACCCGAGCGGTGGTCGGCACCGGGTTCGTCGGTGCCTACACGACGTTCTCGACGTTCAGCTACGACACGGTCCGGCTGCTCGAGGACGGCCGGCTGCGCCAGGCCGCGCTGAACATCACGCTGAGCCTGGCCGGCGGCCTCGCGGCCGCGGCTACCGGGCTGTGGCTCGTAGCGGTTGCATGGCCCTGACGGCCAGCACGGCCGCGAGGGCGTGAAGCGCCGCCACCCCGGCGGCGAGCAGCGCCAGGCCCATCCGGTCCTCGTCGAGCTGATGCAGGACCTCCGCCACGTCGACCACCGCGAATGCGGCGGCCACCACCGCGATGGCCACGAGCCACCGCCGCTCCGGGCGCGACCACGCCAGCAGGGCGAGCCCGACGGACGCCGCGACCGCGAGCCCGACGACCAGTGGCGACTCCAGGTCCAGCCCGAGCACCCGCTCCTCGCCACCCGCGGGCTCCGTCCCTGCCTCGCCGACCTCGGACGCGGCGTGCTCGCCCGATTCCGACCCGGCGTGCTCCGAGCTCGGTTCCAGGGCGACGCCGAGGACGAACAGGGCCGTCGCCGCCAGCAGCACCAGCGGCAGCGCCGCCCGGGACCAGCCCAGCGGGCGGGTCACGACGGCGTCCGGAGCCGCGGGGCGGCCACCGCCACTTGCTCGGCCGCCACCGGCCGGCACCGTCGAGCCCGCCGCCGCCTCCGCCACACCACGGCCGCCAGGACCACCGCGGCGACACCCAGCACGCCGAACAGGACCGCGCCCACCGCGGCCGTCACTCCCACCGCGGCCAGGAACCCGAGGATCGGCCCGGCGCAGCAGGCGGCACACGCCACCGCGCTCACGCCCACCACCCCGGCACCGGTCTTGGCGTCGATCTGCTTCGACTCGCCCACGGACCGACCGTAGACCTTCAACCGGGCATGAAGGTCAAGACCAATGAAGGCCCCCCGAACTCGACATCAGGGCTTCCCTCGGTCGGGCTGACAGGACAGAGGTAATGGGCTCCCCGCCAGCTCCCCTGTTGTTGTACCGGCCCGCTAGGCGCGGAGCGGGTGGGGTTCCGGACAGGCTCCCCCATCGGCTCCCCTGGGGCCAATGCTCCGTGTCCGAGTCCCACCGGAACTCAGCGAAAGGCTGGAAAGACGCGAGAAAGCCCGCCGGAGGGGAGTCCGGCGGGCTGTCTTGCGATCTAGTTCGGCACGTTGTGCGAACCCGGCAGAGGAGCAGGCTGCTCCTCTTCGGCCCCGTAGTCGTACCCGTGGGGGTAGTAGCTGGGAGGGGTCGTGGTCGTGGCGCCCGTCTCCGCCCGGGACTCCAGACCCTCGACGTAGCGATCCGCCTCGGCCTGAGCAGCTTCCCGGGCTGCGTTCCGGGCCTCGATCTCGGCCGCCTCGTTGTACAGGTGCTGGTCGCTGCCGCTGGACGCCTCGACGCGCGAGGCCGATGCCCTATCGGTAACGACCTCCTCGCCGCAGGCAGCCAAGCCGCCCACCGCCAGGGTGAGAGCCGCTACCCAACTGAGCTTCTTGATCCTGGTGTCCGCCATTGTTCCGCCTCCCTACTGTCGGATGGCTGTCATCCGATGGGGGACACGATGCGCCGCTGAGCCGTCGGCGACCGTCGCGAACGACACGCTCCGGTCGTGACGTTGGTCAGCGACGCCGGTCACACGCGCTCGATCGGTCGGTCTGGCGGCCGAGCGCGCCAGCCTCCGGGAGCTGATGGCGAGGGGTCACTCCAGCACCCGGACGGCGCTGATTTACCCACAACGACGAGTGACCAGGGCCGAAGCCCTGGTCACTGCTGGTCGGGCTGGCGGGACTTGAACCCGCGGCCCCTTGACCCCCAGTCAAGTGCGCTACCAAACTGCGCCACAGCCCGACGGGGAGATGCCATCGTAGCAACCCTGGATCGGTGCCGGTAAGGCGATCAGGTCGCCACGAACGTGGTCAGCCGACCAGCCAGTGGAAGATCCAGGTGCCGATCTGGATGAACCGCCAGGTCAGGTAGACGACGATCAGCACCAGCAGGAGCTTGAAGTGCCACGGC
>DASRJN010000020.1:0-3513 GCA_035649455.1 Acidimicrobiales bacterium | reverse complement strand
GGCGTCAGGCGTGCTTCAGCACGATCGACTCGACGACGTCGGAGATGTCCTCCATGGTGTTGAGGGCCGCCTCCATCGACTCGATGACGTCCTTCCACCGGATGACCTCGAGCGCCTCGAACTCGCCGCCGAACAGCCGGGCGAGGATGCGACGGTGCACCGCGTCGCCCTCGCTCTCCAGCCGGTCGATGGCGTCGAGATGGGGCTGCACGCCGCGCATCGACTCCAGCCGCGTCATCAGCTGGCACACCTCTTCCGCGCACTGCACGACCAGGTCGGCCTGCTCCTTGAGCTCGGGCAGCGCGGTGGTGATGCCGCTGACCTGCATGCGGTGCGACACCTCGAGCAGGTCGTCGACCACGTCGTCGAGCTCCTCGGCCAGGGCGTGGATGTCCTCCCGGTCGAAGGGGGTCACGAAGGTGCTGTTGAGCCGGGTCACGATGGTGCGGACCAGCTCGTCGCCCCGGCGCTCGCACTCCTTCACCTGGTCGTGGGCCTCGGGGTTGGTGGGGTCCTGCAACACGTCCCGCAGGCGGCGGGCGCACTCGGCCACGTTGGCGGCCGAGTCGTTGAACAGGTCGAAGAAGGCGTCGTCGCTGGGGACGAGGCGGAACCGCACTAGGCCAAGCCCCCTGTGGCCAGGTACTGGATGCGCTCGGAGATGTGCACGGCGTGGTCGCCGAGGCGCTCGTAGAACCGGGCCAGCAGCGTGGTCTGGAGGGCGTCGGGCAGGCTGATGTCGGCCTTCTCCAGCTCGCTGACCAGGCGTTCCTGCAGCATGTCGAGCTGGTCGTCGGCCGAGTCCAGGTCCGCGTGCGCGCTCACGTCGCGCTCCACCCAGGCGTCGGCCGCGCGGCGCCACATGTTGGAGCAGATACCCCCCATCTGCTCCAACAGGCCGCGCACCACCGGCGTCAGGCGCAGGGCCAGCCCGGCCGCCGCCCGCTGGGCGATGTGCTCGGCCAGGTCGCCGCTGCGCTCGAGCTCGGGGACCACCCGCAGCACCGAGACCAGGAAGCGCATGTCGCCCGCCATCGGCGTCTGGGTGAGCAGCTCGCGCTCGGTCAGCTGCTCGAGCTCGGCCTCCAACTGGTCGACCAGGCTGTCCTTCTCGGTCAGCTCGCGCGCCGCTTCGGTGTCGCCCGCCAGCAGCGTGTCGGTGGCGGCGGCGACGCTCTCGGTCACCAACGCGAACAGGCGCACGACCTGCACGTCGATCTCTTCCAATTGCTGGTGGAATCGGCGGCGCAGCTGCTGGGGCGGCTCGGACACGGGGGAACGCTATCCGGCGTTCATCATCCGGTCACATCGCTGCCCGGCGAGCGCGATGCTCGGGGTGGCGCGTCAGTTGCCGGCGCGGGCGTCCGTGGCGTAGGCCTTGAGTGCCTTGTAGTCGACCTTGCCGTTCGGGGCGCGGCCGATGGTCTGCACCCGGAACACGTACTTGGGTGCCTTGTAGTTGGCGAGTTTGGTCCGCACGTGGGCGATCAGCTGGTCCGCGGGGACATCCTCGTCGTCCGCGGCCTCCACCACGGCCGCCACCACCTCGCCGAACTTCTCGTCGGGCACGCCGACGGCCACGGCGTCGCGCACGGCCGGGTGGGTCTTGAGGACCTCCTCGACCTCCTCGGGGAACACCTTCTCGCCCCCGGTGTTGATCACCACCGAGCCCCGGCCCAGCAGGGTGAGGTGGCCGTCCGCCTCCACCATGGCGTAGTCGCCCGGGCAGGAGTAGCGCTTGCCCTCGAACTCGATGAACGTGGCCGCGGTCTTCTCGGGGTCCTTGTAGTAGCCGATGGGCTGGTAGCCGCCCACGGCCACCCGCCCGATCTCCCCCGAGCCGGGCTCGACGCGCCGCCCGTCGTCGGTGATGACGATGGTGTTCTCGCCCAGCTGGAACGAGGCCGTGGTGCTGGCGCTGGCGCCCGACGAGACCGACTGGCCCATGCCCAGCGCCTCCGACGAGGAGAACACGTCGATCAGGATGAGGTTGGGCCGGTGTTCGAGCAGGGCCTGCTTGTTCGCCTCGCTCCACATCACGCCCGACGACGCCACCAGGAACAGGCTGGCCAGGTCCCAGCGGTGCGGGTGCTCGTCGAGCGCCCGCACCATGGGCTTGCCGAAGGAGTCGCCCACGATGGCGATCTGGTTGACCCGCTCGCGCTCGATGGTGTCGAACATCTCCTCGACGTCCAGCCGCCGGGAGGTCAACGTCACGCTGCTGCCGCCGAGCGACAGGATGATCAGCTGGGTGTACAGGCCGGTGCCGTGCATCAGCGGGCAGGCGGCCATGCCCACCATGCCCGGGGACTTGACCTGGTCGCGCACCATCTCGGGGCCGGCCTCGGCGTCCCGGTACAGCGGGTTCAGCTGGGCCACGAGGTTGCGGAACAAGTCGTCCTGGCGCCACATCACGCCCTTGGGCATGCCGGTGGTGCCCCCGGTGTAGGTCATGAGGAGCTGGTCGCCGCTGCGGCCCCAGGGGGCCACGACCCGCTGGTCGTCATGGCTGTTGGCCGCCGCCTCGTAGGGGGTGGCCCAGTCGGGGCACAGCCCGTCGCCGTCGTCGACCCACAGCCATGTCTTGATGCGCGGCACCCGGTCACGGATGCGCTCGATGGTGCCGGTGAAGGCCCCGTGGAACACGACGGCCACGCAGTCGGCGTTGTCCCAGAGGTAGACGAGCTCGTCGTCCTGGTACCGGTAGTTGGTGTTGATGGGGACGAGGCCGGCCTTGAACCCGGCGAACATCGACTCGATGTACTCGGGCGCGTTGTAGAGGTACTGAGCCACCTTGTCCTGCTCGACCGCGCCCTGGTCGAGCAGGGCCGCGGCCACGCCGTTGGCGCGGCGGTCGAACTCGGACCAGGTGATGTGCCGGTCGCCGTGCACCAGGGCCGGGGCCTCCGGGATCTGCTCGGCGATGACCTCCCAGACATCGGCGAAGTTCCAGCCCGGCATGGGTGCTCCTCGTGGTCGGCAGCCGAGGCCGGAGGGTAGCGGGTGGCCCGCCGAGGGTGAAATGTGCCACGCAGCTAGGTTTCCGGCCGTGGATTTCGAGCTACCCGCCGACGACGACCCCAAGCGCACGGCCGTGCGCACCTGGCTTACGGAGCATCCCAGCCCGTCCGGGCGCGCGCTGGCCGAGGCCGGGCTGGTGGCGCCCCACTGGCCCGAGCCGTGGGGCCTCGGCGCCGATCCGGTCCACCAGCTGGTCATCGACGACGAGTTGTCCCGGGCGGGGGTGCACCGCCCGGTGAACCCGATCGGGATCGGCTGGGCCGGGCCCACCCTGGTGCTGGCGGGCACCGAGGCGCAGAAGCAGCGCTACCTGCTGCCGCTGCTCGCCGGGGAGGAGATGTGGTGCCAGCTGTTCAGCGAGCCGGGCGCGGGCTCGGACCTGGCCTCGCTGTCGACCCGGGCGGTGCGCGACGGCGACGAGTGGGTGGTCAACGGCCAGAAGATCTGGACCTCGCTGGCCCAGTTCGCCCGCTACGGCATCCTCATCGCCCG
>DASRJN010000019.1:0-3194 GCA_035649455.1 Acidimicrobiales bacterium | reverse complement strand
TGATCATGACGTTCGGGGACACGTCCGGGCTCGAGGGCAAGTCGCCCGAGTGGATCAACGAGATGATCGAGTTCATGCAGCGGATCGACGTCGAGCTGACCGAGTCCGGTGAGCTGGTGTTCCAGCAGGGGCTCGCCGACCCGAGCCAGGCCAGGACGGTCAGGGTCCAGCAGGGCGTCCCCGTGGCCACCGACGGGCCGTTCGCCGAGTCGCGGGAGTCGCTGGTGGGGTTCTGGGTCGTGGACGTCGAGAACCAGGCTCGCGCCGTCGAGATCGCAACGCGGATCAGCCGGGCTGCCGACGCCCCGATCGAGGTCCGCCAGTGCATGGACGCGCCCCCCGACGACGTCATGGAGCAGATCAGCACCTGACGGCTGACGCTGGCGTCGAGGACCTGCTGCGGGAACTCGCTCCGCGGGTCCTCGGCGTGCTGGTGCGGCGCTATGAGGACTTCGCGGTCTGCGAGGACGCGGTCCAGGACGCCCTGGTCGCCGCCGCGCAGCACTGGACCAAGGAGGGCGTCCCCAAGCAACCCGCGGTCGTGGCTGGTCACCGCCGCCAGCCGCGCGGTGGTCGACGAGTGGCGCAGCGTGCGCGCCCGCCGCCGCCGGGAGGAGGCCGTCGCCGCGCTGGAACCGTCCGACCAGGCGGTGCCGTCCGGGCGGGACGACTCCCTCGCCCTGCTGCTGATGGGCTGCCACCCCGCGCTGCCGGTGCCCTCCCAGCTCGCGTTGACGCTGCGCGGTCGGCGGGGTCGCACCACTTGTCGATGTGCTTACCGAGGCACCAGGTGTCGGCGTTCCAGCCGTTGCTGACCCGATGGTCCCACTCGAACATCGAGCCTTACGGCTGGGACCTCAGCAGGGCGACCTCGGGATATTCCTCGGCCGGACCGTAGCCGTGCTCGACCAGCCAGCGGGTCGCCAGCAGGCAACGCAACGACCACCACCCGCGGACCACGTCGAGGTCGACGTCGGTGCCGTAGCCGGCGACGACGTCGCCGAGGCGCTCGGGGTGCCCCATCGTGAGGATGGCGAGGTCCCACAGCGCGTCGCCCTGGCCGCCTTCGGACCAATCGAGGATGCCGGTGACCTGGTCACCGTCGACGAAGATGTGGCAGACCTGCAGGTCGCCGTGCATGAACACCGGCGTCGACGGCCTGAGCGCCCCCTCGGCGAGCCGCCGGTTGTGCGTGACCACCTCGGCAGGAAGGACCTCGTTGGCGACGAACCACTCGCACCCGCTGTCGAGCTGTGATGCGAGCCCGTCGAGTTTCCGACTGCGCCATGGCGGCAGCGGCGCGTCGTGCAGCGTCCGGACGGCGGCTCCCGCAGCGGCCCACGCCGCTGGCGACGAGGGCGACGGCTGGCCGAGGCGGCCGAGTGCCGTCCCTGGGAGGGCGGCAAGCGCGAGCTCGTGCGGCTTCCGCCACAGGATCTCCGGAGTAGGGACCGGCGGCATCGTCATCGCCTCGACCTCGACCTCGAGCCGTGACCGGTCAGCGTCGAGCTTCACGAAGACGTCGCCGACGCGCAGGGTGATGCGCTCCTGATGGGCGACGACGACCTCGACCTCCTCCACGTCAGCCGTCATCGCGGGATGACCATCGACGTCACCGGACCTATCGCGTGCGAGTTCGTCCAGCCAGGCCTGACCCAGTGGCCCCGTGCTGGCGATCTTGTTCCGGACCTCGTTGCTGACGTGCCACCTGCTCATGGCCCCTACCGTGCCCTCGCCGATGCCGGCCACACGCGCGGCGCGGCCAGCGCCACCAACGCGATCGGGCCGGTCACCACGGTCACCGTCGCCGTGGGACCGACCCTGCTCACAGCATTGTCGACCAGCTGGTCAGTGAGGGTGTCCGGATGCTTCTTCCATGTCGGGATGCGGTGGAGCCATCGGCCGAGGCAGATGAGCGCCGCGGCGGCCCGGTAGACGTCCCGGACCCGGTACAGCAGGCCACGCCAGCGCCGCAGCGTCCACGCGTTGGCCAGATGCCCGATCGCCTGCTCCACCAGGGCGCAGCCCGGCCTGGAGGCGGTGGTGGTCGCGTTCGGCCGGCGTGCGCTGGTCGTTGGTGCGTCGGTCCCCGATCGACGCGTGCCAGCGCGCGCGGACCTTGGCCATCGCTCGGAATCCCCGGTCGACCAGGGCGGTGACGCCGCTGGCGTCCAAGACCGCACGCACGCCCGAGACCTCCAGCAACTCGTGCTCATGGCAGCTCCCGGGCCAGCCACCGTCACACCACAGCAGATCGCCATGGATGGTCGACAGCGCCACGCCCTGGGCGGTGTGGGTGCGCCGCCTGGCGTCATACAGGACCTTCCGGTTGGCCACCCGCCGGGGCGTTGCACCCGGTCGCCAGCCCATCCACGCACACCGCCTCGCCGGCCTGGGTCATCTCCGCCAGCCGTTCGCGCAGGTCTGGGAGGGTGGCCACGAACGTCCCGTCGGGCTGGCACAGCCCAGCGCGGCCAGCTCGCCCAGCAGCAGGTCCAGGCTGTCGCCGACCTCGGTCTTGCAGATCTCGACCATCCGGGCGGCGCGTCGGTAGGACAGCCCGTCCAGCACCACCGCACCCAGGGCGTCCAGCCGGACCTCCAGCGGCAGCGGCGGGGTGCCGCCCTGACCACCGCGGCGGGCTGGGCACAGGTGGGCGAGGCGCTCGGCAACCCAGCGCAACACCTCGACGGGCAGAGACGAGCATGGGCAGTACGACAACGGAGACTGGACCTCCTGGAAGGCGTGAGAACCCTCCAATGGTCCGGTCACCACCCATCGCACGCATCCGACATCACGGACACCCTCATTCAAGTAGACGGCCATCTGCCCCCACGTCGGACCGAGGATGAGCGCTTGTGCGCCGTATGCCCACATCCGTGAGGCGAACGGCTGGTGCTCCAGGTCGAGGTGGCCGGCCGGCGACGTCTGTTACCGCCATGCGTCCGCTGGTGGGCCGGGTGCGCCTGCTGGGCTGCTCCCCAAAGCTACGGCCGGGCCGCCAGCGCGATCAGGCCGGTCATGGTGCCGACCAGCACCAGCCCACCGGCCAAGGTCGGGCTGGCAAACCGCGAGGTCTGGCCGACCGGCGCGCTGGCCCGCACCGTGCCCCGGTCGGCATCCAGCGCATACAGGGTGCCGCCGGCGGCGTCCAGGCTGTAGACCGTATGGCCGCCCACCACCGGCGAGCCGCT
>DASRJN010000018.1:0-7059 GCA_035649455.1 Acidimicrobiales bacterium | reverse complement strand
ACAGGTAGTTGGCCATGAGCTGTCCCACGAGGATCACGGCCGCCAGGAATGCACCCAGCGCCGTGTAGCCGATCCCGAAGCCGATGATCACGGGGGTCAGCACGGCCAGTAGGGCGGGGGTGGCGAGCTCGCGCAGCGAGGCCGCTGTGCAGATGTCGATCACCGGCGCGTAGTCCGGCCGCTTCTCGCCCGACATGATCTTGCCGTCGGCGAACTGGCGGCGGACCTCCTGCACGACCACGCCGGCGGTGCGGCCCACGGCCCGGATGGCCAGGCCCGAGAACAGGAACGGCACGGCGCCCCCGATCAGCAGGCCGATGAACACCTTGGGATTGGCCACGTTGATCTGGATCGTGCTGAAGATCCCCTCGGCGGTGTCCTGGAGCCGCTCGATGACACCGACCGGCAGGATCTCGTTGGCCGAGATCTCGATGAAGCTGGCGAACAGCGCCATGGCGGCGATGACCGCCGAGCCGATGGCGAAGCCCTTGGTGACCGCCTTGGTGGTGTTGCCCACGGCGTCGAGGCCGACCATCACCCGCTCGGCGTCGCCCTGGAACTCGCCCGACATCTCGGCGATGCCGGCGGCGTTGTCGGCCACCGGGCCGAACGTGTCCTCGGAGACCACCACGCCGGTTGTCGCCAGCATGCCCATGCCGGTGAGGGCGACGAGGTACAGCGTGAACTGCGTGTCGCCGCCGCCCAGCCCGATGGCGGCGCCCAGGGCAATGGCGATGGCCACGATCGCCCACACCGACGACTCCAGCCCCGATGACGTGCCCGCCAGCACGGTCGTGGCGGGCCCGGTCTCCGCGGCGTCGGCGATCTCCCGCACCGGCGCCGTCTCCGTGGACGTGAAGTACTCGGTGATGCGGCTGACCACCTGGGCCAGCACGAGGCCGATCACCACGGCTCCGAACATCCGCAGGCCGACGTTGCTGATGAGCCCGTCGGGGTCGCCGATGTAGATCAGCGCCACCGCCAGCGTTCCGACCACGGTGAGGATGCCGGCGGTGAGGAAGCCCCGGTTGATGGGCGCCATCGCCGTCTTGTCGCTGTGGCGCGCCCGCACCATGAACACGCCGACGATCGACGCCAGCACGCCCAGGGCGCGGGCGGCCAGCGGGAAGAGGGCGCCGGCGGCCCACAGGCCGGGGTTGTCCGGGAAGATGCGCTGGAACGCGGGGACACCGAGGATGATCGACGCCACCAGCGTGACCTCGTAGGACTCGAACAGGTCCGCCGCCATGCCGGCGCAGTCGCCGACGTTGTCGCCCACGTTGTCGGCGATGGTGGCGGGGTTGCGGGGGTCGTCCTCGGGGATGCCGGCCTCGACCTTGCCCACCAGGTCGGCGCCCACGTCGGCCGCCTTGGTGAAGATGCCGCCGCCGACCCGCAGGAACAGGGCGAGCAGCGAGCCGCCGAACCCGAAGCCGATCAGGATGGCCGAGGCCGTGTTCTGGAAGATCATGAAGATGATGGTGGCGCCGAGCAGGCCCAGGCCCACGCAGAACATGCCGCACACGCCGCCGGTCCGGAACGCCACCTGGAGGGCGGGTGCCATCTTGCCGGTGCGGGCCGCGGCCGCGGTGCGCACGTTGCCGCGCACGGCCAGGCTCATGCCGATGAAGCCGGTGAGGCCGGACATGAGGCAGCCGGCGAGGAACGCCAGGGTGCGGGCCGTGCCCGACGCGGCGAAGGACAACGCCTCGGACCCGTCCGCCTTCTCGACCGCCACCGAGGTCGCGAAGACGATGACCGCCAGGGGCACGAGGATGAACGCGATCGTGCGGAACTGGCGCTTCAGGTAGGCGAGGGCGCCCTCCTGGATCGCCTTGGCGATCTCGATCATCTTGGGCGTGCCCTGGTCGGCGGCAAGGACGCCCCGCACCAGCGCGAAGCCCACAGCCAGCGCCAGCAGGGCGGTGATCGCCGAGCCGATCAGGATGAACCATTCACCCCCTTTGAGGGTGAAATCCTGGAAGCCGCCTTCACCGGCGGCGAGTAGGTGCACCATGCGTGCGTCTCCCCTGTGCTCTCAGACTGCTCTGTCTGTCTCGCGGTTCTCGCCGTGCTCGCCGTTCATCCGGTTGCCGGGGTCCGGGCTGAGCGTGCGGGTCACGTACACCTGGCGGGCCACCCGTTGCCCGATGGTGCGGGTGTGACCGGCGATCTCGACGACCAGCGGGCCGTCGAACGGATGCTTCTCGACCACCGCCACCTCGGCCCCGGGCACCACCCCGAGCGTCCCGAGGAACGAGAGGATCTCGGCGTCGGTGGAGCCCGACACCGCCACCTCGGCCACGTCCCCGGGCTCGAGCGAGTACAGCTCGGGGGTGTTGGGCAGCTCGTCGGCCTCGGGCTGGGGGATGGGGAAGCCGTGCGGGCAGGTGTCCGGCCGGTGCAGTGCCACGTAGAGGCGGTCGGTCACCTCGTCCGGCAGCTCGTGCTCGAACGCCACCGCCAGCTCGTCGGCCTCGTTCCAGGCGTAGCCCAACATGTCGGCCAGGAAGCGCTCGACGATGCGATGGCGGCGGATGGCGGACACGGCGGCGCGCCGGCCTGCGGCGGTGAAGGTCACGCCCTGGTAGGGCCGGTGGTCGACCAGGCCCCGGTCGGCGAGGCGCTTGACCAGGGTGGTGACCGTTCCCGGCGACAGGCCGAGCCGGTCGGCGAGGGTGCCGGTGTGGGCCTCGGAGCCGTCACGGGTGAAGCGGTAGATCGCCTTCAGCGCCTCACGCTCGGACTTGGTGAACTCGGTCTGCTGCATCAAAGGGTTTGGTCCCTCAAAACCCCGGCTTCGGTGGTTTGCGAACTGCTTGCCTACCACGGCGCGCAGTTCGCCCCCAAACCCAGGCTGTGCCAAACTCCACGCTCGCGTCCCTGACGGGGTGTCAGATTGAGAGGCTTTGTGGCAGGGACTACCGCGCCGGCGATAGCGGGTTGGTTCACCAGCGAGGACGACCCCGCGCTCCTGGGGACGCGCTGCCGGGAGTGCGGCACGGTGTTCTTCCCGCGCGAGGAGGCGTTCTGCCGCAACCCAGGGTGCGCGGGGGAGGCGTTCGACGAGGTCGCGCTGTCCCGCCGGGGCCGGGTGTGGTCGTACACCGACGCTCGGTACCAGCCCCCACCGCCCTACGTCCCGGTGTCCGATCCCTACGAGCCGTTCGCGCTCGCAGCAGTGTCCCTCGAGGCCGAGGGGCTGGTGGTGTTGGGCCAGGTGGCGACCGGGTTCGGCGTCGCCGACCTGAAGGTGGGGGACGAGGTCGAGCTGGTGGTCGAGCCGCTGTACACGGATGATGACGGCACCGTGCGGACGACCTGGCGCTGGAGGCCGGTATGAGCGACGACGTCGCCGTGGTCGGGGTGGGGATGCATCCGTGGGGCAAGTGGGGCCGGCCGTTCCAGTCCTACGGCGTCCATGCCGCCCGGGAGGCGCTGGCCGACTCCGGGCTGGACTGGTCGGACGTGCAGCTGGTGGTCGGGGGCGAGACGGTCCGCAACGGCTACGCCGGTTACGTGGCCGGGGCCACCTTCGCCCAGGCGCTGGGCTGGAACGGTGCCCGGGTCGCCACCGCCTACGCCGCGTGCGCCACCGGCGCCCAGGCACTCGACGTGGCCCGCGCCCGCATCCTGGCCGGGATGTGCGACGTCGCGCTGGTCGTGGGAGCCGACACCACGCCCAAGGGCTTCCTCGCCCCCAACGCGGGCGAGCGCTGGGACGACCCCGACTGGCTGCGCTTCCGCCTGCTGGGCATGACCAATCCGGCCTACTTCGCGCTGTACGCCCGCCGGCGCATGGACCTCTTCGGCGCCACCGTCGACGACTTCGCCGCGGTCAAGGTCAAGAACGCTCGCCACGGCCTGGCCAACCCCCGGGCCCGCTATCGCAAAGCGGTGACGGCCGACGAGGTCGCGGCCTCGCCGGTGGTGGCCGACCCGCTGCGGCTGCTGGACATCTGCGCCACCTCTGACGGCGGCGCCGCGGTGGTGCTGACGTCGGCGGCGTTCGCCCGTTCCCGCGGCATCCCCGCGCTGCGCCTGCGGGCGGTGGCGACGGTGACGCCGACGTTCCCCAACACGGTCATCGAGATGCCCAACTTCGCCACCGACTCGACCGTGGCCGTCGCTCCGGGCGAGCTCACGTTCCGGGACTCGATCGCCCATGCCGCGTATGAGGAGGCGGGGCTGGGGCCGGAGGACGTGTCGCTGGCCGAGGTCTACGACCTGTCCACGGCCCTGGAGCTCGACTGGTACGAGAACATCGGCCTGTGCAAGCCCGGCGACGCCGAAGCCTTGCTGCGCGCGGGCGACACCACCCTGGGCGGCCGGGTCCCGGTCAACCCGTCCGGCGGCCTGGCCTGCTTCGGCGAAGCCGTCCCCGCCCAGGCCCTGGCCCAGGTGTGCGAGGTCGCCTGGCAGCTCTGGGGCCGCGCCGAGGGCCGCCAGGTCGGGGGCGCCCGCGTCGGCATCACCGCCAATCAGGGCCTGTTCGGCCACGGCTCCTCGGTCGTCCTCTCGGTGTAGCCAGGCCGTCCCCATCGCCCTTTGCTGCCCGCTGGGGTACAACTTCTGCGGCGGGCTCTCCCCAGCCGACGCCGGCACGACCGGCAGGAGGTCCAGTCATGGGCTTCATGGACAAGGTCAAGGGCATGCTCAGCGGCCATCGCGACCAGGCCGAGCAGGGCATCGAAAAGGGCGGCGACATCATCGACGACCGCACCGGCGGCAAGTACGCCGGCCAGGTCGACAAGGGTCAGGACGCGGCGCGGGACGCACTGCGCAAGCTGGACGACGGGGGCGGGGACGCCACGTCGTAGCCACCGCTCGTCGGTCGTCAGCTCGGTGTGGACGCGCCAGGGGGAGCGCACTGTCGAGCGCTCCTCCTGGCTGTCAGTTGCGAGTGTCTCGGATGGGCGTCAGCGGGCCACCGCGGCGGTGGCGTTGACGATGCCCTCGCCGTAGAGGCCGTTGAAGGCGGTCGTGCCCTCGCACACGGCATTGAACTCGGGCGGCCGGCCGACATCCGTGTAGTCCTGGATCCCGCCCGCGGGGCAGGCGTGGTCGGTCGCGGTCTGGGCGATGATCTGCGCGACCGTGTCCGGGGCCAGCGAGAAGCCGCGCCCGTGGCCCTGGCGCGTGCCGTGGGCCTGGATCACCAGGGCGGCCAGGCCGGCCACGTGGGGTGACGCCATCGACGTGCCCTGCAGCCCGGTGTAGAAGCCGCAATTGTTGCCCCGGCGGTCGCAGCTGACGGCCGAGAAGTCGTCGGTGGGCGTGCCGTCCGGGTTGGCGAGTCCCTCGTCGATCGCCACCGGGAGCGGGTACGACGAGAGCACCTGGGTGGCCGGGGTCCGGAAGATCGGGGTGCCCAGGCCGTCACGGAAGTAGCCGCCCGGGGCCGCGACCTCGATGCTGCCGAGGCCGTAGGTCGAGAAGTCGGCCTTGGTCCCCGTCGGACCGACCGCGGACACCGTGATCACGTGCGGGCCCTCGGCCGGCATGTCCAGGCACTGGTTCGTGACGGTGCGGGTGACCTCGGTGTTGAGCGGGAAGTCCGGGCTGATGGCGTCCACGCGGGTCGGCGCCGCCAGGTTCGTGTGCTCGTTGCCGGCCGCCGCCACCAGGGTGACACCGTGGTCGTGCGCGTAGTTCAGCCCGGCCTCGACGGTCTGGCGGACGAATGCCTGCTCGGCGATCTGCTCGGGAGTGCTCGGGCCCGAGATGACCTGGCCGGCTTCCGTGCAGTTGTACAGCCACGGGTCGGTGAAGAAGCTCATGTTGACCACGTCGAGCCCGGCGTCGCCGGCATAGGTGAGCGCCGCCACCGTCTCGAACAGGAAGAAGAACCCGGAGTCCTGGCCGGCCCGGACGTTCACGATCGTGGCGTCGGGCGCCACGCCGGCGATGCCGATGCCGTTGCGGGCGGCGGCCACCGTGCCGGCCACGTGCGTGCCATGGCCGCCCTGGTCGACGTTGGCGGGGTCGATGCAGGTCGGGACCTCGCACTCCCCGTCGATCGACGGGATGTCCATCGTGAAGTTGCGGGACAGCGCAGCGTCGAAGTTCGGCGCGATGTCCGGATGCGAGGCGTCGACGCCCGTGTCGATGATGCCGACGGTCACGCCCTTGCCGGTGGCCCGGCGGTGGGCGCCGTCGGCGGTGGCGCCGATCATCTGCATGTCCCACTGCTGGGCGGCGAGCGGCTCGGCCCGGTTGCCCTGGCCCCGGCCCTGGCCCACGGCGGGCGCACCCCGGCGGGCGGCCCGGTCGGCCAGCGACGGCCGTTCCTCGGCGAATCGATGGGGCATGCCGGGCCGCGTGGTGCCGACCGCGTGGTTGCGGGCGGCGGCGGTCACCGCGTCGGCGGCCCGGACGTCAGTCAGGAAGCTGGCCGAGTCCGATTCGACCAGGGCGATGCTCACGGCATCGTTGACCGCGACGACCTGGCCCCCGGCCGAGGCCACGGCGTCGGCCGCGGCGGCGGCGTCGCCCTGGAAGGCGACCACGTACTCCCCGCCGCCCCTGGCCGGCTGGGCCGTCCGTTCGGCGGACCCTCCCTCCGCCCCGCCGGTCGGGGTGGCTCCGGCGGCGACCGACGTGCTGACGAGGGCAAGGGCACCCAGCGATGCTCCCGCGACGACGCGGATCCTGCGCATGTACGTTCCCCCCTGTAGTGAACGAATCGTCCGATCCTAGACACATCGCGTGTCACATCGTCCAGTGGACGGCGAGTGAACCTAGTCGGACCGCCAGCTGTTGAGCCGCGAACTTGACGTTCCGTGGTCGCTTCAAGCGAGCCAGCGACTCACGGCATCGACGATGCATGCAGGCTCGATGCGGCCTGCCACCTCCAGCGTCACCCGCATCACGGTTTGTACACCGCCGCTGACCTCGCTGCACGACGAAAGCACGGCATGGCCGCGGACGCGGTCGCCCGCGGCCAGGGAGCCCGGGAACCGGACCTCGCCCGTGCCGACGTTGAGGCCGGCCGACGCGTCCACCGTGACGACGTCGGGCAGCACGCGGTTGGTGAGCGCCAGCGCCAGGTACTCCGGT
>DASRJN010000017.1:0-3523 GCA_035649455.1 Acidimicrobiales bacterium | reverse complement strand
ACGAGGAAGTCGCGGCGATCGTGGCCGCGGTCGAGGTGACGTGGCCCCAGCCGGTGGCAGCGGCGGACGAGCCGCCGTCGCGCTGGCGCTTCTCCGGCCGCTGGTGGTCGAAGCCGGTGCCGCTGCGCCGCAACCGCCCCTGGTGATGCCGGACTACGCGAAAAAGGTGAACTCCAGGCCACATCCGGGTGCGCCGGCAGCGGAAGTCGTGACCTAGGCTGCCGCCATGGGCGGCGTTCCTCCTACTCCGGGTAGTGGATCCCCCTCGTCGGACCTTCCCGACCTCGGCGACGCCACCTGGTCGGGAGGCGCCGAGCCCCGGGGCTACCGGGCCGTCGCCCGCATGGCGAGCTTCTGGGAGCGCCTGGCGGCCCTGCTGGTCGACCTGGTCCTGACGGGCCTGTTCGCCATCCCCGCCATCCTGGCCGTGGCGTTCGGCCCCCGCCGCACGACGCCCTGCACCGTGGAGAACGGCACCATCACCGGCTTCGACGACCGGCCCAACGCGCTGTGCAACGTGCCGAACGACCTGACCTGGACGATCTTCGGGATCCTCGTCCTGGCCGCCCTCGTGGGCATCGTCGTGTACTACGCGCTGCTCGAAGGCGGGCGGTCGGGCCAGACGGTGGGCAAGCGGGTGCTCGGGATCCGGGTGGTGGACAAGCTCACCGGCGGCCCCATCGGCCACGGGCGGGGCTTCGGCCGCTACTTCGCCCGGCTGCTTTCGGGACTGGTGTGCTTCGTGGGGTATCTCTGGATGCTGTGGAACCCCGACAGCCAGGCGTGGCACGACATCATCGTCGACAGCTACGTCGTCAAGGTCTGACCCGACGGCGTGCGGGGAGGCCGACGTGGACATGACGACCGTTGCCGACGACGAGGCCGTGTTCCATGACGGCGTCGTCGTGCACGAGCACCCCGGGCTCGAGCCCGACACCGACTACGAGCGCGACGGCTTGCGCTTCCACACCCTGCCCCGCCCGCCGGGCGAGCGGCTCGCCACCGTGGCCACGGTCAACGACGTCCACTTCGGCGAGATCGAATGCGGCATCCTCAACGGCGTCGACGACTACCCGATCTACACCGCGGCGCCGGGCGACGATCCCTATCCCGAGGTGATGAACCGGGGTGCCATCGCCGACATGAAAGCCCTCGACCCCGACGTGGTGGTGGTCAAGGGCGACCTCACGTCCATGGGCACCCGAGCCGAGTACCAGATGTTCCTCAACGCGTACGGCCCGGCCTTCGGCGAGCGGCTGGTGCATGTGCGGGGCAACCACGACGCCTACCACGGCGAGGACTTCGCCTCCCACGCGCCCCTGCTGGTCACCCTGCCGGGCGTGATCCTGGCGGTGATCGACACCTCGGTACCGGGCAAGGCGTCGGGCGGCGTGTCGGCCTCCACGCTGGAGTGGCTGGACCAGACCGCGGCCGAGGCCGACCGGCCGGTGCTGCTGTTCGGCCACCATCACGCCTGGAACCCCGACTCGGCCGAGCGGCCCGAGGCCTATTTCGGCATCAACCCCGACGACTCCGACCAGCTGGTGGCGCTGGTGGCTCGCCGCCCCCGGATCGTCGGCTACTTCGCGGGCCACACCCACCGCAACCGGGTGCGGCGCTTCTCGGCCACCGGCGACGTGCCGTGGGTCGAGGTGGCGTGTGTCAAGGACTTCCCCGGCGCGTGGGCCGAGTACCGGGTGTACGAGGGCGGAATCCTGCAGGTGTTCCGGCGGATCTCGGCGCCCGACGCCCTGGCCTGGAGCGAGAAGACCCGGGACATGTACGCCGGGCTGTATGACCTGTACGCGTTCGGGGCCATCGAGGATCGGTGCTTCCCCATCGCCACGGAGCGCCCGTGAGCACCACCGGGCCGCTGGCGGGGATGCGGGTGATCGACCTCGCCACCGTGGTGGCGGGCCCGGGCGCGGCCCGCTACCTGGCCGACTTCGGGGCGGACGTGCTGAAGATCGAGCGTCCGGGCACGGGCGACTCGACCCGCACCATGGGCCTGCCCGACCCCCGGGACGGCACCTCCGCCTACTGGAAGGTGGTGGGCCGCAACAAGCGGTGCGCCACCCTCGACCTCAAGTCGAACGAGGGCCGCGAGACCCTGCTGGCGTTGGTGGAGGACGCCCACGTGCTGGTGGAGAACTTCCGCCCCGGCGTGCTAGAGCGCCTCGGCCTCGGCCCCGATGTGCTGCTGGCCCGCAACCCCGGCCTTGTGGTGTGCCGGGTCACGGCGTTCGGCCAGGACGGCCCCTACGCCCACCGCCCCGGGTTCGCCACGCTGGCCGAGGCCATGTCCGGCTTCGCCGCCATCAACGGGGAGCCCGACGGCGGCCCGCTGCTGCCGCCCATCGCCCTGACCGACGAGGTCACCGCCCTGGCCGCGGCGTTCTCGATCATGGTGGCGCTGCACTCGGGCGTGGGCCAGGTGGTGGACGTGACGCTGCTCGAGTCCCTGCTGCAGTGCATGGGACCGCTGCCGCCGGCGTTCGGGATGACCGGGTTCCTGCAGCAGCGGGCGGGATCGAGCCTGCCCTACTCGGTGCCTCGCGGGACCTGGCAGTGCCGGGACGGCGAGTGGGTGGCCGTGTCGGCCTCGGCCGAGTCGGTGGGCCGGCGGGTCATGGAGCTGATCGGCCTGGGCGGGCGCGAGGACCTGCAGTCCTTCGGGGGCCGCATCAAGGCCCGGGACGAGATCGACGCCGCCATGGCCGCGTTCTGTGCGGCCCGCTCGGTCGACGAGGTGGTGGCCGCCTTCGAGGAAGCCCACGCCGCCGCGGCCCCCGTCTACGACATGGCCGCGGTGTTCGCCGACCCCCAGGTGCGGGCCCGCGGCAGCATCGTCGAGGCCGACGGCGTGCCGATGCAGGGTCTCGTGGCCCGCCTGTCGGCGACCCCGGGAGCGGTCCGCTGGGCCGGCCGGGCCCTGGGCGCGGACAACCCTCCGGCCTGGGCAGTTGTCACGTCGGACAGAGAGCGTTCACCTTCGAGTAGCACTTAGGGCATCACGGGGCCGCTTTCAGCGTCTACCGTCCGGCGCCATGCGTTTGCGTCGCGTCGCCGCCATCGCCCTCACCACTTGCCTCGGTCTGCCGGTCGCAGCCCTCGGCACCACGGTCGTTGCCGGCACACCGGTGGCCGCCGCGGTGCCGACCGACCTGTTCTTCTCCGAGTACATCGAGGGTTCGAGCTTCAACAAGGCCGTCGAGATCTTCAACGGGACCGGCGCACCCGTCGACCTGGCCGCGGGCGGCTACATGCTCGAGCTCTACAGCAACGGCTCCGCCACCGTGAGCCAGATGGTCGCGCTCGCCGGCACCGTGGCGGACGGGGACGTGTTCGTGGTGTCCCGGGCCGACGCCGACCCCCTGATCGTGGCCCAGACGGACCAGCTCGCCCCCGCGGTCGCCAACTGGAACGGTGACGACGCGGTGGTGCTCCGCAAGGCGGGAGCGCCCCTCGACGTCATCGGCCAGATCGGCGTCGACCCCGGCACCGAGTGGGGCACCGGCCTGAC
>DASRJN010000016.1:0-2109 GCA_035649455.1 Acidimicrobiales bacterium | reverse complement strand
CCCCGCAGCGCGTCCCGCGCCTCGGTGTACGACTCGCCCGCCTCGGCCATCCGGGCGCGCACGAGTCGCTTGAAGTTCTTGTCGTCGGTCACAGGCGTTCCTCCTCGGTCGGACTCGACCCGAGGATCCGCTCCCCTTCGCCCCACCCGAGGCCCGGCGACGGGTCCGTCGCCCCGCCGAGCATCCCAACGCCCCGCCCCTCCGTCAAGCGTCCGCGTGCCCGCGGGGGACGACCCACACATGGGCCTGGCCGGTGATGTCGGCGACGAGCTCGAAGTCGGCGTCGTAGTGGAGCACCACCAGATCGCGGGACTCGGCCGCCGCGGCGACGAGCGCGTCCACCAGCGAGAGCGCTCGATGGCTGCCCCGGGCGCACAGCTCGGCCTGGATCTCGACCGCCCGCCGGTGGTCGCCGTCGGTGATCGCGACGTGGGGGAAGGCCTCCAGCCGCAGGACGAGCGCGTCGTAGTCCTGCCGGTTCCGGGCCGAGTAGCCGAGCTCGAACGCCACCGGGCTGCACACCGCCACCTGGGCGGCGGCGGCCAGCGGGGCGAACGCGGCGGCGACCGGTGGCTTGGTCAGGCGGGTGAAGACGCTGGTGTCCGCCAGGTAGCGAGGGCGCGGCACCTAGTCGTCGCCGCCCCAGGCCCGCTCGGCGGCGTCGAAGTCGAAGCGCCCTTCCTCGCTCAGCATGGCGACGAGCTCCAGGCGGCGGTGCGCATTGACCACTTCGTGCAGCGAAGCGTCGATGGTCTCCCGTAGCGTCGTGGTGCCGAGGATGGCCGCCGCGGCGTCGACGATATCTCGATCGATCTCTACGGATGTCTTAGCCATGGACCTGACGATATCTCACCGGGGAGGAAGTTGATGACCGAGCCCGTGCTGGTGCGGGAACAGCGGGGGGCGGTGCTCGTGCTGCGCCTCAACCGGCCCGAGGCGCGCAACGCGCTGAGCTACGAGCTGATCAGCGAGCTGGGCCTGGGGATGGAGGCGGCCGAGGCCGACGCCGGGACCAGGTGCGTGGTGCTGACCGGGACCGGGGACCGGGCGTTCTGCGCGGGCATGGACCTGCGGTCCTTCGCCGCGGGCGAGAGCGTGACCGAGGACCAGCGGCGGGGCATGGCCGCCTTCGGTCGGTTCACGCGGGGCGACATCGAGATCCCCGTCGTGGGCGCGGCCAACGCCACCGCGGTGGCGGGCGGGTTCGAGCTGCTGCTCGGCTGCGACGTGGTCGTGGCCTCCGACCAGGCCCGCTTCGGGCTGCCCGAGGTCAAGCGGGGGCTGTTCGCCGCGGGCGGGGGCGTGTTCATCTCGACCCGCATCCCGCTGGCGCTGGCCCTCGAGCTGACGCTCACCGGTGACTACATCGACGCGCCGCGGGCCCAGGCCATCGGGCTGATCAACCAGGTGGTGCCGCCCGAGCAGGTGCTGGACGCCGCCATCGCCCTGGGCGAGCGCATCGCCGGCAACGGGCCGCTGGCGATCCAGGCCACCAAGAAGCTGGTGCGCCTGGCCGCCACCGACACCGAGAAGGCCTGGGAGCTGCATGCCGAGCTGCAGCCCAAGGTGTTCAACAGCGAGGACGCCAAGGAGGGCGCCACCGCCTTCGTGGAGAAGCGCCAGCCGGTCTGGACCGGCCGCTGATCAGCTGATCCCGATCACTTGATGAGCGGGTCCCGCGGCAGGCCGAGGATGCGCTCACCGATCTGGTTGCGCTTGATCTCGGACGTGCCGCCCGCGATCGACATGGCCCGGTGCATGAGCGTGAGCGTGCCGGACATGGCGCCGGCCCCGTCGAGGAACGCGGCGTCGGGGCCGGTGAGCTCGGCCAGGATGGCGGCCGCTTCGTGGCCGTTCTCGGACAGCACCAGCTTGGTGACGTTGCCCTCCGGCCCCGGCCCGCCGCCGGCCACCGCCCGGTGGGCGCTGCGCATGTTGAGGACGGCCATGGCCTGGGTCAGGGCCGCGTAGCGCCCGATGCGGGCGGCCCCGCCCACCAGGCGCTCGGGGTGGGCGTCGAACGGGGCGATGAGGGCGTCGGCCGGCATCGCCATGCCGCCCTGGCCGCCGCCGATGCTCACGCTCTCGTTGCCCAGCGTGGCCCGAGCC
>DASRJN010000015.1:0-9468 GCA_035649455.1 Acidimicrobiales bacterium | reverse complement strand
TACATCCTGCTGGTGGCGATGATCGCCTTCCTGAGCTGGTACCAGCAGCGCCAGATCATGGGGCGGAACGCCAACGCCGAGGTCAACCCGCAGCAGCAGATGATGATGCGGATCGGCCCGGCCCTGTATGTGTTCTTCGCCTTCGTGAGCCCCGCGGCCATCGGCATCTACTTCTTGGTCTCGACCGCTTGGCGGGTCGGCCAGCAGGCGTTCATCACCCGCTCCCTCTACAGCGGGGAGGACTCGATCGGTAGGCAGGCCCAGAAGGCCATGCAGGAGGCGCGGGAGGCCAAGAAGAACGGCGGCGGGACGGCGGCCAAGAAGCCGGTCGACGCCAAGCCGGTGGACCGCAAGCCGGTGGACAAGGGCAGCCGCGCCAGCGCCCGCAACGGAAGCGGCAACGGCGCGACGCCCGGCTCTCGGGCCAAGCCACAAGACAAGCAGACCGCAGTCAGCGGGGCCTCGTCGGCACCCAAGCCGCATCCCCGGTCCCGCAAGAAGAAGAAGAGGAAGTAGCGCAGTGGAATGGGTCCAGACGACCGGACGGACGGTCGAGGAGGCCAAGGAGGCCGCCCTCGACCAGCTCGGGGTCGACGAGCAGGACGCCGAGATGGAGGTCGTCCAGGAGCCGCAGAAGGGCCTGTTCGGGCGCCTGCGGGCGGAGGCGCAGGTGCGGGCGCGGGTGCGGCCTACGGCGCCCCGGCCCAAGGTCGACCGGCGGGAGCGGCGCCGAGGTGACCGCCGCGGCCGGGACGGCGAGCGGGGCCGGCCCAAGAAGGCGGGACCGCGGGAGCGAGTGAGCGCGGGAGCCGGCAACGGTTCGGGCGCTGGAGCCACCGCGGCGGGCGGGACCCGTGCGGAGGATCGCGATGTCGCCGGCCGATCGGCCGACGCGGGAGCTGCACGGGACTCACAGCCCGGCACGGGCAGCTCCGCGGGCGGATCGTCGAGCAGCAGAAGGCGCCGGCGCAGCCGCGCGGCCCGTACGGCAGAGGGAGCAACGGTGAGCGAGAGCACGCAGTCGGCCGAGTCGTCCCCGGTGGGCGAGCTCGACCTGGAGGGTCAGCAAGCAGCCGTCGAAGGCTTCCTGAAGGATCTGATGGCCGCCTTCGGCCGGCCGGATGCCACGGTCGCGATCGCGGTCGGCGAGGATCAGGCCCTGGAGGCCTCGGTGGACGGCCCGGAGCTGGGCCTGCTGGTGGGCCAGAAGGGCGTGACGCTCCAGGCCATCCAGGAGCTGGTGCGCAGCATGGTCCAGCGTCAGTTCGTGGGCCAGTCCCACGCCCGTGTCCGGGTCGACGTGGCCGGCTACCGCGCCCGTCGCAAGGAGGCGCTGGAGCGCTTCGCTCGAGGCGTGGCCGACAGCGTGAAGGAGTCGGGCGTGGCGAAGGCGCTCGATCCCATGTCGTCGGCGGACCGCAAGGTGGTCCACGACGCGGTCAACGAGATCGACGGCGTGGTCACGGTTTCCGAGGGCGAAGACGCCGCTCGCCGGGTCGTCATCCGCCCGGCCTGATCCCACTCCCCTACTCCCCCGCACCACGGAGCCGGCGCCCGGATATCTGGGCCCGGCTCCTTGCGCGTGGTCGATGATGATGGGGTGGTGCCTGCTGTGAACGGGCTGGACGCGGTGCTGGAGCGGAGCCGGGAGTTGGGATTTCTGGGTCCTGGCCCGGTCGCGAGGCACGTCGAACACGCTCGGGGATTCGCCGGGGGAGTGGACGCGCCGCCCGCGCGGTTCCTGGACCTGGGCAGCGGGGGAGGGGTGCCTGGTCTGGTGCTAGGGGCTCTGTGGCCAGACGCCGAGGTGACCCTGCTCGATGCCGGCGAGCGGCGCTGCGTGTTCCTTAATGAGGCGGTGGACGAACTCGGCTGGTCGGCGCGGGCGCGAGTCGTTCGTACCCGAGCCGAGGAGGCGGGCCACCTCCCGGATCTCCGCGGCCGCTTTGATCTGGTGGTCGCTCGGGCGTTCGGGGCCCCGGCGGTGACGGCGGAGTGCGGAGCTCCGTTCCTGCGCATGGGCGGGCGCCTGGTGGTGAGCGAGCCCCCGGCCGACGCCGAGCGGCACTCGCCACGTTGGCCGGAGTCAGGCATAGCCCGGCTAGGCCTAGCGCCCCTGCGGGAGTGGCGGGAGCCGTTCCACTATCAGGCGTTCGTACTCGAACGACCCAGCCCCGAGCTGTACCCCCGGCGAGTCGGCGTGCCCGCCAAGCGCCCGCTGTTCTGAGCCTGCGACTGTTCCACGTGGAACAAGGCCGCCCTGCGGGATCGGCTGGCCGGGATCTGGCACACGCGGCATGAGGGCCTGTGTTCCACGTGGAACAAGCTCTTGCCCCCGTGGTGTTCCACGTGGAACACGGCGGCCCCGAAAGCGTTTGGCCACGGGCCTCGGTTGTTTCACGTGGAACACTGCAGAAGCGCTTTCGTTCCTAAGGAAACGGCCGCGACTGGCGCCTCGTAGGGCTTGACCGCACTCCCGCCGCCCGGAAACATGTGCCGGATGACCGAAAGGCCGCCCGCCGCCGGCAGACGCAGCCGGGCGGCTCGAGTTCGCCAGCCGGGGTTCTCGCTTCCAGGTGTCGATGCCATCCCGTCCCTCGACGACCTGAGCGGTGGCCCCAGCTCCCCAGACCCCTACGAGACTGCACAGGTCATGACGCCTTCCCCTCCCCTGATCGACGATCAGGGCGCGGCTTCGCCCGCCCCCTCCACGGCCACCGCGACCGAGACGGTGGCCGCCGCCCCTTCGCCGTTCCAACGACCGCTTCCTCGCTTCATCGCCATCGCCAACCAGAAGGGTGGCGTGGGCAAGACCACGACCGCCGTCAATCTCGGGGCCTGCCTCGCCGAGCTCGGCTACCGAGCACTGGTGGTAGACCTCGATCCCCAGGGCAATGCCAGCACCGGGCTCGGGATCAACATCCGGGACCTCCAGGCATCCATGTACGACGTGATCCTCAACGACCTCCCGGTCGAGGATTGCGTCGAGGCCACAGCCGTCCGCAACCTGTTCTGTGCGCCGGCGGCGCTCGATCTGGCGGGCGCCGAGATCGAGCTGGTGCCGGCGTTCAGCCGGGAGATGCGCCTCCGGAGGGCGCTCGAGGCCATCCGGGACGACTACGACTTCGTCCTCATCGACTGCCCACCTTCGCTGGGTCTGCTGACCGTGAACGGCTTGGCGGCCGCCAGCGAGGTCATGGTGCCGATCCAGTGCGAGTACTACGCCCTCGAGGGTCTCGGGCAACTGTTGCGCAACGTCCAGCTCGTGCAGCGCAACCTGAACCCCCGGCTGGAGCTCAGCGCCATGGTGCTCGTGATGTACGACGCCCGCACCAAGCTGGCCGATCAGGTCGTGCACGAGGTGCGTGACCACTTCGGCGAGAAGGTGTGCAACAGCATCGTGCCGCGCACCGTGCGGCTGAGCGAGGCGCCTTCGTTCGGCCAGCCCATCATCACGTTCGACCCGACCTCGCGTGGGTCGATCGCCTATCGCAGCCTGGCCGTGGAGGTGAGTGGTGGAGCGGCGCAGCGGGCTGGGTAGGGGCCTGGGGGCGCTGATCCCCACCGACGTCGTCGCGGGGACGGCGGTCCGCCCCGGCGTGCTCGAGGTGCCGATCAGCTCGATCGAGCCCAACCCGTTCCAGCCACGCAACCACTTCGACGAAGAGTCGCTCGCCGGGCTCACTGCTTCGATCCGCGAGCTCGGGGTGCTGCAGCCCATCCTCGTGCGAGAGACCAAGCCCGAGCGGTTCGCGCTCATCGCCGGCGAGCGTCGCTGGCGCGCGGCCAAGCGAGCCGGCCTGCAGTACATCCCGGTGATCGTGCGGGAGGTCAACGACGAGCAGACGCTGCAGCACGCGCTCGTGGAGAACCTCCACCGCGACGACCTGAACCCTCTCGAGGAAGCTGCCGCCTACCAGCAGCTGATCGAGGACTTCAACATGACGCAGGAGGCCGTGGCCCAGCGGGTGGGCAGGAGCCGTTCGGCCGTCGCCAACCTCCTGCGCCTGTTCCAGCTCCCGCCTCAAGTGCAGCGCCTCGTGGCCGACGGCCAGGTCTCGGCCGGCCACGCCAAGGCGCTGCTGTCCACTCCCGACCGAGCGTTCCAGGAGGCTCTCGCGCGCCGAGTGGCCACCGAGGGACTCACCGTGCGGGAAACTGAGGAGGCCGTCCGGCTCCGCAACGGCCGTACCGCCGATCACCCCGTGCCCGACGGTGGCACGCCCGGGAGCAAGCTGCGGCCACCCGGGCTGCTGGAGTTGGAGGAGCTGCTGGCCGAGCAGCTCGACACCCGGGTGAAGATCAACATGGGCCCCAAGCGGGGCCGGGTCGTGATCGAGTTCGCCGACCTCGAGGACCTGGAGCGCATCTACAAGGTGATGGCCAGCAACCGCTGAGCAATCCACGAACGCGTGATCGGGTAGGTGGACCGCTTGTGGAGAGTCGAAGGCGCGGAAACGGCTCGAAAAAGACTAAACCCCAACCTGAGGATGGTAGGTCCTCAAGTCGGGGTCGAGTCATCCACAACCTTTCGCACAGGTTGTGGATAGAGCTGTGCAGAGCGGGTTACGGCAGGAATTCCTCGAGTTCAGCCAGAAGCTGACCCTTGCCCTTGGCCCCGACCAGCCGCTTCTGGGGCGCTCCGTCCTTGAACACGATCAGCGTGGGGATGCTCATCACGTCGAAGCGGCGGGCGATGTCCGGGTTGTCGTCGACGTTGAGCTTGGCGACGGAGATCTTGCCGGCGTGCTCGTTGGCGATCTCGTCGAGGATCGGGGCGATCATCTTGCACGGTCCGCACCACTCGGCCCAGAAGTCGACGACGACCGCTTCGCCGGCGGCGCCGATCGTCTCGTCGAACGTTGCGTCGGTGAGGGTGCTGATACTTCCAGCCATGGAGCGGTGAGCCTTTCGTTGTGTGGTGAAGCAGTTCGATCTATACGGGGTGAACAGCCGCGACCTCGCCGATGTTCCCCCGGCTACTTGTCGTGCTGAGCCTCGAGCCAGCGCTCGGTGTCGATGGCAGCCTCGCAGCCGGACCCGGCGGCGGTGACGGCCTGGCGGTAGGTGTAGTCCTGCACGTCGCCGGCCGCGAACACGCCCTCGACGTTGGTGCTGGTAGCGCCCGCGCCCAGACCGGTGACGAGATAGCCCGACTCCTCCATCTCCAGCTGGCCCTTGAACAGGTCGGTGTTGGGCCTGTGGCCGATCGCCACGAAGAGCCCCGTGACGGGGAGTTGCTGGCGCTCGTCGGTCAGCACGTTGCGTACCGTCATGCCGGCCAGCTTGGTGTCGCCCTCGACAGCCTCGACAACGTGGTTCCACAGGAAGTGGATCTTCTCGTTGGCGAAGGCCCGGGCCTGCATGATCTTCGAGGCCCGAAGCTCGTCGCGGCGGTGCACGATCGTCACCGACCGGGCGAACTTGGTGAGGAAGATCGCCTCCTCCAGCGCCGAGTCGCCCCCGCCCACCACCGCGATGTCGTGGTCACGGAAGAAGAAGCCGTCGCAGGTGGCACAGGTCGACACGCCGTGGCCGACCAGCTCGGCCTCCCGCTCGACGCCCAGCATCAGGGCCTGCGCCCCGGTCGAGACGATCACGGCATCCGCCTGGTAGGTCGGCTCGGCGGCGTTGGGATCGCCCACCCACACCCCGAAGGGCCGGGCTGACAGGTCGACCCGCGACACCTTCTCGGTGCGGACGTCGGTGCCGAAGCGGACAGCCTGCTCACGGAAGCGGGCCATGAGCTCGGGGCCCATGATCCCTTCCGCGAAGCCGGGGTAGTTCTCGACCTCGGTGGTCAGCATGAGCTGGCCGCCGGGCTGATCGCTGGTCGACGACGGCTCACCCTCCAACAGCAGCGGTTCGAGGTTGGCCCGGGCGGTGTAGACGGCGGCGGTGAGTCCCGCCGGGCCGGAGCCGATGATGATGACCTTGCGGTTGTCGCTCACGGTGCGTGTGTCCTGGGTCTGGGGTCTCGCGCTCCCCAACGCTGCAGGCGGTGCCTATCTTCCCGCGGCCGGACGCCGCCGAGCCCACAGCACGGCTCCGAAGAGGACGCACACCAGGCCGACGAAGAGGTACACGACCCACATGTGGTGCACGCCGAACAGGAAGTCTCGGAAGACGAACACGTTGAGGAAACGGCCGGTGAAGATGATCAGGAGGATCACCAGGGCGAAGCCGACGATGGCGGCGAACAGGCCATAGACGACGCCCCGCGCCGCGGTGATGGCGCGGGTGGTCGTGTTCTCCCGCACGGTGCCGATCATCCGCTCGACCGTGTCGGCGTACTGGACGGCCCAATCGCCGTCGGACTCGGGGCGCGCGACCGTGGGGCGGCCCGTCCGGCCGGGAGGGAAGGCGTTCGCCATGTCCCGCGAGACTAGTTGGGTGGCGCCAGGCCCACGCTCACCCCAACGGCTGGTTGGCGACGGTTCGGCAGTTGGCGTCCACCACCACGATCCGGCGGCCCGAGGGGGTGTCGGCCACCCACACGCTGACGGCCTCGCCGTCGACGCTCGCGCGGCCGAGCGCCACGACCAGGCTGTCCGGTTGCTCCAAGACCTGGGGCAGATCACCACTGGCGCACCCGGTCGCGGACAGGGCGGCATCCGGGGCCGCCCCGCTGGCGTCGGCGGCGCCGTCGGTCAGGGTCCTGACGCGTTGGTCTTGCTCGAGCTGGGCCACGAGGTCCGTGGCGGTAGCGAAGGAGCCGAGATCGCCGAGCTGGGCAGGGGCGGCCCCGGGGGCGCCGGCGGTGGTCGCCGGCGCCTGGGGTACGGCCGCACCGGCCTCGCTCTGGTCGCCGCTCGCCCGCTCCTGCGCCGAATCGCCGCCGCCGGACTCGTCCGCCGCCGTCAACGCGGACTCGTTGGCATGGTCCTCGCTCTGCTGACCGAGGATGGCCACCGCCCCCACGCCGGCGAGGACCAGAGCCACCGCCGCGGCGGCTCCGAGCCAGCGCGGGGCGTGCCGGCGTTCACCCCGATCGCGGCGCCGGGCCTGGAGGTCGGACACCGGCGACGCGGGCGGGGCCGCGTCGAACGCCTCCAGCGCCGCGGCGAGCATGGCATCGCGCGCCTCGACCCGCGGTAGCGGTACATCCCTCACCCGGTCCCGGGCCTGCTCCAACTGCGCCAGACGGGCCATGACCGCGGGGTCGCGCCGGGCCGCGGCCGCCGCCTCGTCGGGCAGCGTGCCGTCGAGCAGGGCCGAGGCCAGTTCGGTGCGGCGGTCGTCGTTGGTCATGGGCTCGTTGTTGGACGGTCGGGCTCGGCCGCTGGGTTCCCGAGCAGGTCGGCCAGCTGGCCCCGGCCCCGGGCGATGCGGGAGCGGACGGTGCCGGGCGGGATGTCGAGGATGCGCGCGATCTCGGCGTAGTCGAGGTCGCACAGGTCCCGCAGCACGACCGCCACCCGGAACTCATAGGGGAGCCGGCTCAGCGCGGCATCCACTTCGATCCGGTCGGCCAAGCCCTCCACCTGGGGATCGATCGCCGCGCCCCCGGCGAAGCCGCCGTCCGTGACGAGGTGGGCGCCGGTGGCCGGTGCCGTCGCGTCGCCGGGACCCCCGGGGCCCCAGCCGTCGAGCTGGGGACGGCGGGCCCGCCGACGCAGCTCGTCGAGGCAGGCGTTGCTGACCACCCGGTATGACCAGGTGGTGAAGGCGGATCGGCCGTCGAAGCGACCGAGGTTGCGGGCGATCAGGATCAGCGCCTCCTGCAGCGCGTCCTGGGCGTCGGCGTCGTTGCCGGTGAGCCGCCGGCACAGCCGCCACCAACGGTCGTAGTGGCGTCGCAGCAGACCGTCGAGCGCGCTGCGATCGCCGCCCTGGGCGGCGGCGACGAGCGACCGGTCGTCGGCTGGCGGTGCGATGCAGCGAACAGTAGGTCAGCGCTCGAGACGAACGTCTTCGACCACCATCTGGTTGGTGTCGCCGGCCCGGGTGAACCACAACAGCACCGCGCCGCCTTCGGCGTCGAGCGTGACCGTGGCCGTCCCGCTGTCGGTCTGGTCGAACGTGGCCACCGGATCGCCCCAGTCCTCCAGCGAGTCGGCGGCGCTGTCGGCCACGTACACCTCGGCCTCCCAGCCGTTGCTCGGCGTGTCGAGCTCAAGCGTGGCCAGGTTGCCCGACTGGTCGAGCTCGAGGACGAGCCCGACCCCGGGCTTGAGGCCTCCCCAGTCGGGATTGCTGTAGGTCTCGGTCGACCAGGAGGTCTCGGGATCGCCGTCGATGACGTTGCCCGTGTCGCCGGAGTGCTCGCCGTCGCCGCCTACCGGGTCGAAGGCGATCACGTTGGCGATCGTGACGCTCTCGGCCTCGGCCTCCGGGAGCGTTGTATCGGTCTGGGTGTCGTCGCCGGTGCCACCGAACAGGTTGTCCCCCGAGCCCTTGATGAGCAGCCCGGCCACGCCGAGCGAGACGGCCACGAGCACCACGAGCAGGGTGGGGACCAGCCAGCGTCGCTCGCTGTCGCGGAAGCGGACGGGCGAGCCGGTGGCCGGGGTGCGCCCGGGGACCGTGCCCGGAAGCGGCGGAGGCGGGGGCACGGTCGGAAGGCGCTCCGGCGCGGTGGCGTCGACCGCGGCGGCCCGGTCGTCGGCGCCCGCCCCCAGCAGCGCCGCTCGGACGTCGGTGGCCGTGGGGAAGCGGGCCGCAGGGTCGCGGGCGAGCAGCCGCATGGTGATGGCCTCGAGCTCGCGGGGCACGCCCGCCCGGACCAGCCGGGGCCGCTGCGGGTCGCTGTGGAGCCGGGCCAGGGCGGTGGCCGAAGCGGTGTCGGCCTCGAACGGCACCCGCCCGCACAGCATCTCGTAGAGCACGACGCCGAGGCTGTAGAGATCGGTGCGGCCGTCGACCGGCTTGGCCTCGATCTGCTCGGGCGCCAGGTACTTGGCGGTGCCCAGGAAGGATCCCTCCTGGGTGAGGTCCGCAGACTCGGCCGCCTTGGCGATGCCGAAGTCACCCACCTTCACCCGGCCGTCCTGCGACAGCAGGATGTTGGCCGGCTTGATGTCCCGGTGCACCAGGCCCGCGGCATGGGCGACGGCCAGCGCGCCGGCCACCTGAGCGGCGATGTTGGCGGCCACCCACGGGTCGAGGGCCCCATCGTCGAGCCGCTGGCGCAGCGTCTGGCCCCGCACCAGCTCCATGACGATGGCCTCGATGCCGTCGTCACTGCAGGTGTCATAGACGTTGACGATGGAAGGGTGCGACAGCTTGGCCACCGCGATGGCCTCGTGGCGGAACCGGGTGACGAAGGTCTCATCGTCGGCGAGATGTTGGTGCAGGATCTTGAGGGCGATGGCGCGCCGCAGCACCTCGTCCGTGCCCAGCCACACCTGCGCCATGCCGCCGGACGCGAGCAGCTCGTCGAGCCGGTAGCGCCCACCCAGCAACACGCCAGCGGTGACGCCAGCGGCTTGCGACGGGCCGGAGGGGGGAGGCGTCACTGCCACGGTA
>DASRJN010000014.1:0-17198 GCA_035649455.1 Acidimicrobiales bacterium | reverse complement strand
GCCCGCAAGTGGTACGCCGGCCCCAAGGTCCAGGGCTCGCCCGAGGAGCTGGCCGCCATCGAAGCCGACCTGGAGTCGGTGTGAGGTGACCGACCCGGCGCTCACGGTCGAGCGGCTGCGCGAGCAGGCCGAGGCCGGCAGTATCGACACGGTGCTGCTGGCCCTGGCCGACATGCAGGGCCGCATGCAGGGCAAGCGCTGCCACGTGCGCTACTTCCTCGACGAGGTGCTGGCGCACGCGGCCGAGGCCTGCAACTACCTGCTGGCCGTGGACGTCGAGATGAACACGGTCGGCGGCTACGCCATGTCGTCGTGGGACAAGGGCTACGGCGACTTCGTGCTGCGGCCCGACCTCGCCACGCTGCGGCCGGTGCCGTGGCACGAGGCCACCGCGCTGGTCCACTGCGACGTCGAGTGGGAGGACGGCACCCCGGTAGCGGCCTCGCCCCGCCAGATCCTGCGCCGCCAGCTGGACCGGCTGGCGGAGCGGGGGCTGGTGGCGATGGTGGGCACCGAGCTCGAACTGATCGTGTTCAAGGACACGTACGAGGAGGCATGGGCCCGCAACTACCGCGATCTGCGGCCGGCCAACCAGTACAACGTCGACTACTCGCTGGCCGGCACGGCCCGGATCGAGCACCTGCTGCGCCGCATCCGCAACGGCATGGCCGGCGCAGGCATGTTCGTCGAGTCGGCCAAGGGCGAGTGCAACATGGGCCAGCACGAGATCGCCTTCCGCTACGCCGACGCGCTCACCACCTGCGACAACCACGTCCTCTACAAGACCGGGGCCAAGGAGATCGCGGCGCAGGAGGGCATGAGCATCACGTTCATGGCCAAGTTCGACGAGCGCGAGGGCAACTCGTGCCACATCCACCTCAGCCTCCGAACCCCAGACGGCGAGCCAGTGCTGGCCGGGAAGGGTGACCATGGGTTCTCCCCGCTCATGGAGCACTTCCTGGCCGGCCAGCTCGCCTGCGCGCGGGAGCTGACCCTGCTGGCCGCGCCCAACATCAACTCCTACAAGCGCTACGTGGACGGCAGCTTCGCCCCCACCGCCATCGCCTGGGGGCTGGACAACCGCACCTGCGCACTGCGGGTCGTGGGCCACGGCGACAGCCTGCGGGTGGAGAGCCGGCTGCCCGGCGGGGATGTCAACCCCTACCTGGCAGTGGCGGCCATGGTGGCCGCCGGCCTGCACGGCATCGACAACGAGCTGCCGCTGGAGCCGGCGTTCGTCGGCAACGCCTACCTGGACGCCGACCGGGCCCGGGTCCCGGCGACGCTGCGCGAGGCCGCGGCCGCGTTCGGCGACTCCAAGGTGGCCAGCGAGGCGTTCGGCCCCGAGGTGGTGGCCCACTACCTCAACGCCGCGCGTGTGGAGCAGGCTGCCTTCGATGCCGCCGTCACCGACTGGGAGCTGCGCCGTGGGTTCGAGCGCCTCTGAGGCGCCGCCCCGGGTGGGGCTGCCGACCTACGTGGAGCCGGCCCGCTGGGGCGTGTGGGACCGGCCGGCCGCGCTGCTCCCCCACTCCTACGTGGTGGCGGTGGCCGGTGCCGGCGGGCTGCCGGTGCTGCTGCCGCCGTCCGATCCGGCCGCGGCCGGCCGGGCGCTGGACGGGCTCGAGGCGCTCGTGCTGACCGGCGGCGCCGACGTGGATCCCACCCGCTACCGCGCCGGCCGCGACCCGGCCTCCCAGCCGCCCCGGCCCGACCGGGACGAGTGGGAGGCCGCGCTGGCCGTGGCTGCACTCGACCGCGACCTCCCGCTGCTGGCCATCTGCCGGGGTGCGCAGGTGCTCAACGTGGCCCTGGGTGGGACCCTCGACCAGCACCTGCCCGACATCGTCGGCCACGAGGCGCACTTGCCGGAGCCGGGCGTGTTCGGGGCCGTCACGGTGCGGCTCGCCCCGGGCACCCCGGTGTCGGAGATCCTGGGCGCCGAGGTCAAGGTGCCGTGCTACCACCACCAGGCGATCCGGCGGCTGGGCCCGGGCGTCGAGGCCGTGGGCTGGGCCGACGACGGGACCATCGAGGCCGCGGTGGTGTCCGGGCGGCGCTTCGCCGTGGCGGTGCAATGGCATCCGGAGGACGGCGACGACCCCCGGCTGTTCCGGGCGCTGATCGCGGCGACGGCCGGCGCCGGAGAGGCCCCGTGACGGCGGGGGCGGCCACCCTCCTCAACCCCGCCACCGAGCAGGTGGTCGAGGTGGTCCCCCACACCTCGGCCGAGGCCACCGACGAAGCCATCGCCCGCGCCCGGGCGGCGTCCCCGGCGTGGCGCTCGGTGGCGCCCGCCGACCGCGCCGCGCTGCTACGCCGTTTCGCCGAGGCGGTGGACGGCGACCGCGAGCACCTGGCCGCGCTCGAGGTGGCCAACTCGGGCCACACCATCGGCAACGCCCGCTGGGAGGCGGGCAACGTGCGCGACGTCCTGCTCTACTACTCGGCCGCACCGGAGCGGCTGTTCGGGCGGCAGATCCCGGTCCCCGGAGGTGTGGACATCACCTTCCGCGAGCCCATCGGGGTGGTGGGGGTCATCGTCCCCTGGAACTTCCCGCTGCCCATCGCCGGCTGGGGGTTGGCCCCGGCGCTGGCGGCCGGCAACACCGTGGTCCTCAAGCCGGCCTCGCTGACACCGCTCACCGCGCTCCGCCTCGGCGAGCTGGCCCTGGCCGCGGGCCTGCCCGAAGCCGTGCTGCAGGTGGTGCCGGGCGAGGGCAGCGTGGTGGGCCAGCGGCTGGTGGACCACCCGGACGTGGGCAAGATCGTCTTCACCGGCTCGACCGAGGTGGGCCAGGGGATCATGGCCGGCTGTGCGGCCCACGTGAAGCGGCTGACGCTGGAGCTGGGCGGCAAGAGCGCCAACATCGTCTTCGCCGACGCCGACCTGGAGCGAGCGGCCGCCACCGCGCCGGCCTCGGTGTTCGACAACGCGGGCCAGGACTGCTGCGCCCGGTCCCGCATCCTGGTCGAGCGCTCGGTCTACGACGAGTTCCTGGGCCTGCTGGAGGAGGCGGTGGGACGGGTGCGGGTCGGCGATCCGGCCGACGCCGCCACCGACATGGGCCCGCTCATCTCGGCCGGGCACCGCGAGCGGGTGGCGTCGTTCGTGCCCGACGCTGCCCCCGTCGCGTTCCGCGGCCAGGCGCCGGACGGGCCCGGCTTCTGGTTCCCGCCCACGGTGCTCGCCCCGGTGGGCCCGGCCGACGCGGTGTTCCGCGAGGAGGTGTTCGGCCCGGTCGTGGCGGTGGTCCCCTTCGCCGACGAAGACGACGCCATCCGGCTGGCCAACGACACCCCCTACGGACTGTCGGGGTCGATCTGGACCGAGAACCTGGGCCGCGCCCTGCGGGTGGCCCGCGGGGTCGAGAGCGGCACCTTGTCGGTCAACTCGCATTCGTCCGTGCGCTACTGGACGCCGTTCGGCGGCTTCAAGCGCTCGGGCCTGGGGCGAGAGCTGGGCCCCGACGCGCTGGAAGCTTTCACGGAGGTCAAGAACGTCTTCATCGCCACCGACAGGAGTGACGCATGAGCCGCCTGCAGGATCGCGTCGTGGTGGTGACGGGTGGGGCAGGCGGGATCGGCCTCGCCTCGGCCCGGCGCCTGGCCGACGAGGGCGCGTACGTCGTCGTCGGCGACGTGGACGAAGCCGCGGGGGCGGCCGCGGCCAAGGAGGTCGGCGGGCTGTTCGTGCCCGTCGACGTCACGATCGAGGACCAGGTCGTGGCCCTCTTCGATGCCGCGGTCGACGCCTACGGCCGGGTGGACGTCGCCTTCAACAACGCGGGCATCTCACCGCCCGAGGACGACTCGATCCTCGACACCGGCCTGGCTGTGTGGCGCCGCGTCCAGGAGGTCAACCTCACGTCGGTGTACCTGTGCTGCAAGCACGCCATCCCCCACATGCAGCGCGCCGGCAAGGGCTCGATCATCAACACCGCCTCGTTCGTGGCGGTGATGGGCGCGGCCACCTCCCAGGTCTCCTACACCGCCTCCAAGGGCGGCGTCCTGGCCATGACCCGCGAGCTGGGCGTGCAGTTCGCGCGGGAGAACATCCGGGTCAACGCCCTCTGCCCCGGCCCGGTCAACACCCCGCTGCTCACCGAGCTGTTCGCCAAAGACCCCGAGCGCGCCGCCCGCCGCCTGGTCCACATCCCGATGGGCCGCTTCGCCGAGCCGGAGGAGATCGCCGGCGCGGTGGCCTTCCTGGCCAGCGACGACGCGTCGTTCGTCACCGCGTCGACGTTCCTGGTCGACGGCGGCATCTCCGGCGCCTACGTGACGCCGCTGTAGCTCAACAGGGCGGGCGAAACTAGCGGCGCCCGCCATGCCCGCGGTCGCGGCCTCAGGTGCCGGGGATGGGCGGGGCGCCCGGGGTGCCGGCGATGAAGCTGAGGTGGAGGCCGGCCAGCCGCCAGCCGGGATCGCCGTCGCCGGGCTCGCGGAGCACGGTGAGGCTGGCCCGGAGCGCCTCCGGGAGCGGCGTTCCGGAGAAGTCGCCCTTGGCGTTGTGGGTGGCGGTGACGAGGGCGCTGTCGCCGTGATCCCGCACTTCGGCGTCGTCGACGGTGAAGCGCTCGTAGTGCAGGTCGCCCGAGGCGTGGCGGCCCACCCAGGCCGGCTTGGGCAAAGCGAAGCCGAGCGGCCCGATGCCGACGAAGTCGTCGGTCAGCATCGGTCCGAGGGCGGCGGGGTCGCCCGCCTGCTCGGCTTCGGCCCAGCGGGACAGGAACTCACGGATGTCGGTATCGGTGCTCACGATCTCACCTCCTGTTCGGCGACCGCCGGGACGATGTGGCGGCCGAGGTGCTCGATGCCGGGTCGGGGATCGTCCCCCTCGACCCGGCCGATGACGGTCTGGATGCCGGCGGCGGCCAGCCCGTGCAGCTGCTCGATCAGCGCGGCGCTGGCCGGCCCCCCGTCGTCGGGGGCGAAGGCGTAGGCGCAGGTGCGCTCGATGCGGTCGAAGTCGGTGCCGGCGTCGTCGCAGGCCCGGCGCAGCACGTCGAGCTTGTGGGCGATCTCGGGGCCGGGCCGCAGGCTGCAGGCGTCGGCGTAGCGGGCGACCAGCGGCAGGGTCCGGCGTTCGCCGGTACCGGCCACCAGGATCCCGGGCCGCGGCCGGCTGACGGCCTGGGGCAGGTTGAGCAGCCGCTCGGCCCGCACGTGGTGCCCGACGTAGGGCCCGTCCTCCCCCTGGCTGCCCGACCACATGCGGGTGCACACCTCGAGGGCGTCCTCCAGCAGCTCGAAGCGGGTGGCCGTGGACGGCCACGGCACGCCCAGCCCCTCGCACTCCTCCTGGTAATGGCCGGCGCCGATGCCGAGCCAGGCGCGCCCGCCGGACAGCACGTCCAGCGTGGTCACGGTCTTGGCCAGCACGCCCGGATGCCGGAAGTGGGCCCCGGTCGCCACGGTGAGCAGGCGCACGCGGCGGGTGTGGGCGGCCAGCCAGGTCAGGGTGGTGTAGGCCTCCAGCGTCGCCCGCTCCGGGCCGCCCATGATCGGGTGCTGCCACAGGTGGTCGGCGACGGCCAACCCGTCCACGCCCGCGTCCTCGACCAGGCCGCCGATGTCGGCCAGCAGGCCGGGCAGGGCCTCGGCCGGCACGGGCCAGCCGTGGTCCGACAGGTGCACGACGATGCGCATGGCCCTAGTCCGACTCCGGCACGTCGCCGTACGGGGCGGTGAGCAGTTCGAGCAGGTGGCCGTCGGGGTCGCGGAAGTAGAAGCCGCGGCCGCCGTAGTGCTTGTTGATCTCGCCGGGCCGGCTGAGCCACGGATCGGCCCAGATCTCGTGGCCGCCGTCGCGCACCACCGCGAGGCCCCGCTCGAACTCGGCGTCGGTCACCAGGAAGGCGTAGTGCTGGGGGACGATGTCCCGGTCGGTCTGCTCGTAGTCGAGCGACACGCCGTTGCCGAGGTGGACGGGGGTGAACGGGCCCCAGTCCGGCCCGACCTCGACGCCCAGCACACCGGCCAGGAACGCCGCCGACGCCCGCCTGTCGCGTGAGTGGACGATCGTGTGGTTCAGCTCTGCCATGCACTAAACGTTAGATCACGAACCGTTCGATGTCTATTGGTTTCTGGCTACGGACTTGTGGCAACGTTGGCTTGCAGCCGGTCGAGCAGCTCGTGGGCCGCGGCCACCTCGTCATCGGAGAGGCCCGCACGCAGGCGGGCATCGAACTCCACCACCGTCGCCAGCATCTCGTGGAACCACGCCTGCCCGGCCGGGGTCAGGTCCACCAGGTGGACCCGCCGGTTCTGCGGGTCCCGCAGGCGGACCACCAGCCCCGCCAGCTCCAGCCGGTTCAGGTGGTGGGTCAGGGTGGGCCCCTCGATCCCCACCGCCTCGGCCAGCTCGCGTTGGGCCCGGTGCCGCTTCCCCTGGAGCTCGAGCAGGATCTGCCACACCGGGTGCGAGCACCCGTGGGCGGCCAGCGCCTCGTCGAACGCCCGCGACACCGCCTTGGACGCTCGGACCAGATGCTGGCCGATCGGCTCGGTTCTCGGCGGACCCACGCCCACAGTGTGCCATCAAACCGTTCGATGTCTATGAATCAGCGTGAGCGCGGTTCGGGTAGGCATGCGGGGTGCCCGTGCCCGGAGACGTGATCGACGGCCGCTACGTCGTGGACGAGCTGCTGGGACGCGGCGGGATGGCGGAGGTGTACCGCGCCCGGGACATCGAGGCCGACGACAGTGTCGCCCTCAAGGTGCTGCGCGGTGTGGAGCCGCGGGATGCCGAGCGCTTCCGCTCCGAGGTCGACGTCCTGGCCCGGCTGGACCACCCCGGGCTGCTCAGCCTGCGCGGCTCGGGCACGCACGCGGGCGTCCCCTACCTGGTGCTCGATCTCGCCGAGGGCCCCACCCTGGCCGAGGAGCTGGCGGCGGGGCCGCTGGCCGAGGAGCGCGCCGTGACCGTGGCCGAGCAGGTGGCCGAGGCGCTGGCCCACGCCCACCGCACCGGCGTGGTGCACCGCGACGTCAAGCCGTCCAACATCCTGTTCGACGAGGCCGGGCGCGCCCGGCTGGCCGACTTCGGCATCGCCCGCGTGGCCGGCACGCCCAGCCTGACCGGCACGGGGCAGATGGTCGGCAGCATCCCCTACCTCGCCCCCGAGCAGGTCGAGGGCGCGCCGGTCGGTCCACCCGCCGACATCTACGCCCTGGGTCTCGTGCTCATCGAGTGCCTCACCGGCCGGCCGTGCTACCCGGGCGCGCAGATCGACGCCGCGGTGTCCCGGCTCCACCGCCCGCCCCCGGTCCCCGGCTCCGCCCCGCGGTGGCTGGGCGCGCTGCTGACCGCCATGACCGAGCGCGGCCCGGCGCGACGCCCCTCGGCCGACGCCGTGGCCGAGGCCCTGCGGCACCGCGACGTCGAACCGATCCTGGCGGCCACGCAGGCCCTGGCTGCGCCGGCGGGCGACACCGAGGTGTTCCCGATCGCCGCGCTGCCGGCCCCGACCGGCCGGCGGCGCGGTGCGTTCACGGCCGCCGCAGCCCTGGTGGCGGTGGCAATGCTGGCCGTCGCGGCGTGGGCGTCGGGCCGCGACCACCGCAGCCCCACCCCACCCGCCCAGTCGGAGACGACCGTGGTCACCACGGCCGGGACCACGACGACCACCGCGCCGCCCCGGAACGAGAACGACCAGGGCGACGAGGACGGGAACGGCGGCAATGGGAACGGCCGAGGCAACGGGCATCGACGGCCCTGATCCGGCCATGATGCGGGCGTGGAACGAACAACGCTGGCTGAGGGGTTCGGGTTCGTGGAGGGGCCGCGCTGGCACGACGGCCGCCTGTACTTCTCGGACATGGGGGCGAAGCAGGTCCTGAGCCTGGGACTGGACGGCGACGTCGAGGAGGTGTGCGTGGTCGACCGCCGCCCGTCCGGCATCGGCTGGCTGCCCGACGGCCGCATGCTGGTCGTGTCGGTGGCCGATCGGCGGGTCCTCCGGCGCGAGGCCGACGGCACGCTGAGCGAGCACGCGGACATCTCCGGCCTGGCCTCCGCGCCCTGCAACGACATGGTCGTCGACGGGCGCGGCAACGCGTACGTCGGCAACCCCGGCTACGACATGCGCAACCCGCCTTCGCCGCTGCCCCCGGCCGAGCTGGTCCTGGTGCGGCCCGACGGCACGGCCGAGGTCGTCGACCGCGCCGTCATGTTCCCCAACGGCCCGGCCGTCAGCCCCGACGGGCGCACGCTGATCGTGGCCGAGACCATGGGCCAGCGCCTGACCGCCTTCGACATCGGCGATGACGGCCGCCTGTCCAACCGGCGGAGCTTCGCCGACGTGGCGGGACGGGCGCCCGACGGCATCGCCCTCGACGCCGAGGGCGCGGTGTGGTTCGCCGACGCCAACGGCGACGCCTGCGTGCGGGTGCGCGAGGGCGGCGAGGTCACCGACGTGATCGAGACCGGGCGCGGCTGCTTCGCCTGCGCCCTCGGCGGTCCCGGGCGCACCACCCTGTTCCTGCTCACCGGTGACGGCTTCACCGGGGAGGCGATCCGGCGGCGGACGGGTGCCATCGAGACGGTCGAGGTGGACGTGCCCGGCGCGGGCCTGCCCTGATCGGGATTATCACTGACTCCATGGCTTCCCAGGTCCACGGAGTGCACGAGTACGAGGACGACCCGCGCAACGAGGGCATCCTCGTGTCGGTGAACGGGCGGCTCACGCCCCGGGCCGAGGCGGTCGTGTCGGTGTTCGACTCGGGCTTCGTGCTGGGCGATGGTGTTTGGGAGGGCCTGCGGGTGCAGGGCGGTCACCCGGTGTTCCTCGACCGCCACCTCGACCGGCTCTACGAGGGCGCGGCCGCCATCGCCCTCGACATCGGGCTCGGCCGGGACGAGCTGCGCCGCGCCCTCTACGCCACGCTGGAGGCCAACGCCATGACCGACGGCGTCCACGTGCGGCTCATGGTGACCCGGGGAGTGAAGCGCACGCCGTATCAGGACCCCCGCGTGACCGCGGGCCCCGCGACGATCGTGATCATCCCCGAGCACAAGCGGCCGAGCCGGGCGGTGGCCGACGCCGGGATCCGCCTGTTCACGGTGCACGTGCGGCGCCCGTACCCCGACGTGGTGGACCCGAAGCTCAACGCCCACAGCAAGCTCAACGACATCCTCGCCTGCATCCAGGCCTACACCGCGGGTGCGGACGAGGCGCTGATGCTCGATCCCCACGGCTTCGTCGCCACCTGCAACTCCACCCACTTCTTCATCGTGCGGCGGGGCGAGCTGTGGACGTCGTCCGGCGCGTTCTGCCTCGGCGGCATCACCCGGGAAACCGTCCTGCGCGTGGCCCGGGAGGCCGGCATCCCCGCCTCCGAGCGGGACTTCAGCCTGACCGACGTGTACGGCGCGACCGAGGCCTTCGTCACCGGGACCTTCGCCGGCCTCGTGCCCGTGCGCGAGGTCGACGGCCGCACCATCGGCGATCCCGGCGACCGCCCCGTGACCCGGCGCCTGCGGACGCTCTACCAGGAGGCCGTCGAGCTTGACGTCGCCCGGGCCGCGGCCCGCTGAGCCGGTCCGGCTGGCCGTCTGGTCCGGGCCCCGCAACATCTCGACCGCGCTCATGCGGTCGTGGGAGAACCGCGACGACACAGTGGTGGTGGACGAGCCGCTCTACGCCCACTACCTGCAGGCCACCGGCCTGGACCATCCCGGCCGGGACGAGGTGATCGCCGCCGGTGACACCGACTGGCGCCGGGTGGTGGCCACGCTAGTGGGCCCGGTCCCCGCGGGGGCTCGGGTCTTCTACCAGAAGCACATGGCCCACCACCTGCTGCCGGGCCTGGACCGTGCCTGGGTGTCCCGGCTCACCAACGTGCTGCTGATACGCGACCCGCGCGAGGTGGTGGCGTCGTACGTCCGCTCCCGCGCCGCCGTCACGGTCCAGGACACCGGGCTGCCCCAGCAGGTCGAGCTCCACCGCGAGCTCGGGCCGCCCGTGCTCGACGCGGCCGACGTGCTCCGCCGCCCCGAGCCCTACCTGCGGGCGCTGTGCGACCACGCAGGCGTGGACTTCACGCCCCGGATGCTGGCCTGGCCGCCGGGGCCCCGGGACAGCGACGGTGTGTGGGGTCGCCACTGGTACGAGGCGGTCTGGCGCTCCACCGGGTTCGCCCCCTACCGGCCGCGCGAGTCCCGGCTCTCCGGGACCGCGGCCGTCGTGGCCGACGAGTGCCTCCCCCTCTACCGGCGGCTCCACGACGCCCGCTGGGTGGTCTGATGCGTACTAGTCAGTTGAGCGATATAGTGGCCCGGCATGGCGCTCGCGACCCGGCCGTCCGCCCGGCAGGTGAACCTGCTGCTGGAGGTGCTGGTCGTAGCGGCCCTCGCCACCGGGCTGGCCTCGTGGGTGGCGGGAGACCGGTGGAGCGGGTGGTTCGTGCTGGCCCACCGGTTGGTCGGGCTATCGCTGCTCGTGCTGGCGCCGGCCAAGCTGCGCGGCTCGGTGAGGGCGGGCTTCCGGCGGGGCCGTACGACCCGCTGGCTGTCGGCCGCCTTCGGCGTGCTGGTGCTGGCCACCATCGCGCTCGGGCTCCTCCACGCCACCGGCCTCTGGTACGGCGTGGGCTACTGGACCGCGCTGTGGACCCACCAGCTGTTCGCCTTCGCGCTGATCCCGCTCTTCCTGTGGCACCTGGCCTCGCGCCCGGTGCGACCCCGGCGCACCGACGTGAACCGGCGGGCCGTGCTCGGCGGGGGCATGGCTCTCGGGGTGGCGGCCGCCGCGTACGCCGCGCAGCAGGGCGCGGTGACGGCCGGCGGGCTGGCGGGCCGGGACCGCCGGCCCACCGGGTCGCACGAGGTCGCCTCGCACGACCCGGCCCGTATGCCGAGCACGGTGTGGATCGACGACCACCACCCGGCGAGCACCGACCCCGAGGACTGGTCGCTGGTGGTCGCGGGCCGTCGCCTGACGGTGGCGTCGCTGCGGGCGCAGGCCCGGCCGGTCGTGGCCTGCCTGGACTGCACCGGGGGCTGGTGGAGCGAGCAGTCCTGGGACGCCGTGCTCCTGAGCGACCTGATGGGCGACCCGCCCGGGCGCAGCGTGCGGGTGCGGTCGGCCACCGGCTACGACCGGTTCTTCGCCCACCACGAGCTGGACGACCTCTACCTGGCGGTGGGCTACGAGGGCGAGCCGCTACAGGCCCGGCACGGAGCGCCGGTCCGGCTCGTCGTGCCCGGACGGCGGGGCTACTGGTGGGTCAAGTGGGTGACCAGCGTCGAGCCCGACGGCCGCCCGGCCTGGCTCCAGCTGCCCCTTCCCCTAGCCTGACGCCGTTGGCCCACGACCTCCACCTTCACCGCACCCGGGTCGAGCTCCCGGACGGAACCGTCGTCACGGCGGTGTCGTTCCTGGGAGGCGACAACCCCTACGACCGCGACCCGGCTCCCGCCTTCGGCCTCTACCTCGACGAGCGCTGGGACCCGCCGTGGAGCCACGAGCACGTCGACTGGCCCGACTTCGGCCTGCCGCCCGATGCCGCCGGGCTCCGCAGCGCCCTGGCCGACCTGCTCGACCGCTCCCGCGCCGGCGACCAGGTCGAGCTGGGCTGCCTGGGCGGCCACGGCCGGACCGGCACCGCCCTCGCCTGCCTGGCGGTGCTGACCGGCACACCTGCCGGCGACGCGGTCGGCTGGGTGCGCGCCCACTACTGCCCGCGTGCGGTCGAGACCGACGCCCAGCGCGGCTTCGTCGAGGCTTTCGGCGACTAGCCATGCGCACTGCCGCCGCCGCCGCCGGAAGCTCGCTGTTCTTCGCCGCCGCCCCGGGCGTGGTGGCCGGTGTCGTGCCCTGGCTGCTCACCGGCTGGGAGGCGGCCGACCCGCCCTGGCCGTGGCCCGTGCGCGCGCTCGGCGCACTCCTGGTGGTGGCGTGTGCCGTCGTGCTCGTGCAGGCCTTCGTCCGCTTCGTCCGGGAAGGCCATGGCACGCCCGCGCCGGTGGGACCGACCGATCGCCTGGTGGTGGGCGGGCTCTACCGCCACGTCCGCAACCCGATGTACGTGGCCGTGATCGGTGCCATCGTGGGCCAGGCCCTGCTGTTGGGCCGCCCCGTCCTGCTGGTGTGGGCCGCTCTGGCGGGCATCACGATGGCACTGTTCGTGCGGACCTACGAGGAACCCCTGCTCACCGCCCAGTACGGCGACCAGTACCGCGCCTACCAGCAGGCGGTGCCGGGGTGGCTGCCCCGCCTACGGCCCTGGACCCCCGACAACCCCGGCTGAGGCCAGCGCCTCCAGCAGCTCGACCTGGCGGGCGGGCTCGTACTCGGCGATGTTGAGGTCCCACGCGAACTCCCCGACCCCGAGCTCGGCCAGGACCGCCAGGTTCTCGACGATGTGGTCCTCGGTCCAGGTGTCCGGAGGCGTGGGATGCTCGTCGTCGGGCAGCATCGGTCCGCCGCGCAGCACGATCGGCCCCTGCCCGCCGGCGTCGCGGTACCACGCGATCTGGGCTCGGATGCCGTCCCAGTTGCGGAAGGCGAGGGTGAGCCCGTCGCCGATGCGGGCGGCCCGCTCGGTCGCGGGGCGGCTCACCGCCCCGATGGCGAGCGGGATCGTGCCGCGCTCGGGCTTGGGGCCGATCTTGGCTCGCGGGATCCGGTAGTGCTCGCCCTCGAACGTCACCGGGTCCGGCCCCCAGCACGCCCGTAGCGCGGCCACGCACTCCTCGAACCTGGCGGCCCGCCCTGAGGCCGGGACCCCGGTGGCCGTGAGCTCCTCGGGCATCCAGCCCAGGGCCACGCCCGCATCGACCCGCCCGCCGGACAGCCGGTCGAGGGTGGCGAGGCGCCGGGCCAGCACCACCGGCTGCTGGAACAGCGGGACGATGATGTCGGTCCGCAGCCGGATGCGCTCGGTCTTCGCCGCCACCCAGGTGAGGCTCTCGAGCGCGTCGTAGGCCGGCCAGTCGGGCAGCCCGTAGGCCTGCTGCCACTCGTCGCCCACCGGCAGCAGCAGCCGCTCGGTCAGGCTCACGCTGCGGAACCCCAGGCGATCGGCCGCCATTGCGACCTGCTCGATGGCGGCCGGGCTCGCATAGGGCCCGACCACCGGCAGCCCCACGCTCACCGACGGGACGGTGGCACGCGCCTCGTCATGCTCTGGCATCCCCTGACCGTAGGCGCGGAGGACGGGGCCGGGCGGCGAGGCTGGTCATGCCTCACCAGCCCGGTCGGCCTCGGGCGAACGCTGTGGGGCGTGTCGTGCTCACCGCGTCCGCCCGAGCCGGCCGCCCGGCCCGCCACCGAGAACGTCCAGAGGGGAGAGGCATTGATTGGGGCGTCAATGTCCCACGCGGCGGTGACGCGGTCATCCGTAGACCGACTACGTACGCGGGGGCCGCGAACTACGTAGCATGTCGCCAGGCACACCTTGGGGGAGGAGGTCGCAGCGTGCACCTTCGGTGGCCGTTCGTGGGACGCGAACCGGAGCTCGACCAGGTGGCGCAGGCGATGACGACCCGCCAGGGTGTCGTGCTCGCGGGCGACGCCGGGGTGGGCAAGTCCCGCCTGCTCGGCGAGGCGGTGGATCGGACCGCCGCGAAGGGCCTGCGCTCCCTCTACGTGCGGGCCACCCGGTCGTCGGGCGTCGTGCCCTTGGGAGCCTTCGCCCCCCTGCTGCCGGTCGACGACGCGGCCGCGTCCCTGGCCCGGGCGCGGGAGGCGATCCTGGCGCGGGACCCCGCGGTCCTGGCCATCGACGATGCCCACGCCCTCGACGACGCCTCGGCCGCCCTCGCCCACCAGCTCGTCACCCAGGACGGCGTGCGCGTGCTCGCCACCGTGCGCCGCGGCGAGGAGGTCCCCGACGCCATCGTCGGGCTGTGGAAGGACGGGCTGTGCGAGCGGCTCGACCTCGAGCCGCTCGCCCGTAGCGCGCTCGACCGGTTGGTGGTCGCCGCCCTGGGTGGGCCGGTCGATGCCCGGTTCCAGCACCTGATGTGGAGCCGTTCCCTGGGCAACGTGCTGTATGCCCACGAGCTGCTGGGCGCGGCGGTCGAGACCGGGGCGCTCACCGAGTCCGGTGGCATCTGGACGCTCACCGGACCGTTCACCGCGCCACCCCGCCTGCGCGAGCTGATCGCCGGCCGGCTCCTGGGCGTGCGGCCCGAGGAGCGGACCGCGCTCGACCTGCTGGCACTGGCCGAGCCCCTGCCCCTCGACCTGCTGGGCGAGATCGCGGGCGGGCAGAGCCTCGAGCACCTCGAGGAGCGGGGGCTGCTGGTCATCGACGACTCGGGCCGCGCCGACGCCCGGCTCAACCATCCCCTGCTGGCCGACGTCCTGCTCGACGCGCTGGGCCCGATCCGCCGGAGGCGGCTGCTGCGGGACCTGGTGGCCGCGGTGACCGCCCGCCCGCTCCCGGTCGAGGCCGGCGACCGGGTCGTCCGCTGGCGCATCGACGCCGGGCTGGACGTGTCGCCCGGGGAGCTGCTGACCGCGGCCCGGCGATACGCCCTGGTCGATGCCGCGCTCGCGGAGTCCCTCGCCCGCCGCGCCGTGGCCAGCGAGGGTGGCGACACGGCGGCCGCGGCCATGACGCTGGCGGAGATCATGGCGGTGTCCGGGCGCCCGGACGAGGCCGCGTCGCTGCTGGGCAGCCTGCCGTCGGGCTCGTCCCGCCAGCGGTGCCGGCAGGAAGCCGATCTCGCCCTGGTGCTCGCCTTCGGCCTCAATCGGCCGAAGGACGCGGCCGAGCGCCTGGAGGCGCTGCTCGACGACCTCGACGACCGGGACTGGGCGTTCATCGCCAGCCAGGTCCCGCTGATGTGGCTGCTCGCGGGCGAGATCCACCGGGCCCGACAGGCCGCCGAGGACCTGCTGGCCGACGAACGCGCCTCGGACTCCGACCGGCTCAGCGCCGAGCTGGTGCTGATCCCGGCCCTGAACCTGCTGGGCCAGCCGGTCACCGCTCTCGACCGGGCGAGCCATGTGGTGCCCCGGCTGGCCGACCATCCGGCGTTCAACGAGTACATGGTCGGCCAGCTGGCGACGGCGGTCCCCACCGGGCACCGCTACGTGGGCGACCTGGACCTCGCCGAGGAGACCGGGCGGCAGCTCTACGACCGCTTCATGGAGCGGGAAGCGGGCATGCTGCGGGGCGTCTACGCCCTACGCCTGGGTCAGATCGCCCTCTGGCGGGGCGCGCTGGCCCACGCCGAGCAGCACTTCCTGGAAGCGGTCACCGCCCTGGAGGGCGACGCCCTGACCCGCGCCTGCGCCGTCGATCATGTGCGCTACACCCGGGCGCTGACGCTGCGGCCGGACATGCCCGGTGCGCTGCCGCCCGGCGCCCTATACGCGGTCGAGCACGGGTTCCTGTCGGCCGCAGTGGAGGCGGCGACCGGCGAGCTGTCCTACGCCCGGTCCCTCGCCCTGGGGGCCGCCCGCCGGGGCGTGGCCACCGGCCATGTCGCCAACGCCGTGTTCGCCCTGTACGAGGCCGCCCGCCACGGCGCCGCGCCGGCTGCCGCCGAGCTGGCGCGCGAGCTGCCGCCGCTCGAGGGCCGGCTGCTTCCCGCGCTGGTCGATGCGGTGGCCGCGCTGGCCCAGCGCGACCACGCCCAGCTGGAGGCGCTCGGGGGCCGCCTGGCGGAGCTGGGATGCCTACTGCACGCCGCCGAGCTGATGGCCGCCGCCGCCACCGCCGCCGCTGGCCAGGGGCTCACCACCGCGGCGGCCCGGTTGCGCACCCGGGCCCAGGAGCTGGCGGAGCACTGTGACGGCGCCTCCACCGAGCTCCTGCGCAATCCGGTCGGCGATGGCCTGACCACCCGCGAGCGCGAGGTGGCGGGCTTCGCGGCCCGGGGCCTCACCGACGTCGAGATCGCCGCCCGCCTGTCGCTGTCCCGCCGCACCGTGGAGACCCACCTCTACCGCGTCTACGCCAAGCTCGGCGTCTCCGGCCGCCGGGACCTCGCACCGCTGTTCACGCCGCCCACGGCCTAGCGGAAGATCCGGTCGAGCTCGTAGTCGGCGGTGGCGAGGGCGTCGGCGGTGGTCAGGGCGCCGCCGAGCACGGCCTGGCCGAGAGCGGGGACCAGCAGGGTGAGGACCAGCGCGGCCTGGTCGGGGTCCACGCCGGCGCGCAGGCGAGCCCGGCGGAGCGCCTGGGCCGCGATGGCCGCCAGCGCGTTCGGAATGTCCTGCGCCTCGGGGCGAGCCAGGCCGGCCTGCGTCAGCGACGCGGTGTAGAACGCGACGAACAGCAGCATGGCCTCGCGGCTTTCGTCGTCGTGCGGGACGAACTCGGCGAAGATCGCCCGGAGCCGCGCCCGCGGGTCGTCGGGCGTTGCCTCGATCCGGTGGCTGAGCCGCATCCCCACCTGCCGGGCCAGCTGTTGCTGCGTCGCGAGCAGCAGGTCGGCCTTGGTGCCGAAGTAGTACTGCACGAGGGCGACCGACACGCCCGCTTCGGAGGCGACCTCGCGGAACGTGGCCGCGCTCAGCCCGCCGCGCGCCGTGATGCGCGCGAGGGCGTCGGTGATCTGGCGGCGGCGCACCTCGTGGTCGACTCGCTTGGGCATGCGTTTTATAGTACGTCTGTACTATGAAACAGGGAGAGCAGACCCGGGAGCACCTCGGCCGCTGGGCCAGCCCGGAGGACGAGCAGCGGTACCGGGCGCTGGAGGACGAGCTCTGGCGCGAGGCCTTCCCCACCCCGCCCGAGCGGCTCACGGTCGAGACGGACGTCGGCCCCACCGCGGTCTACCACTGGCCCGGGGCCGGCGCGCCGATCGTGTTCGTCCCCGGGATGGGCGCCACGTCGCTCATGTGGGCCCCTTGCGTCACCGCCCTGGCCGGCCGCGAGGCCTACGCCATCGACACGCCAGGCGATGTCGGCCGCAGCACCCAGCGGGTCGCCTACCGCGACGCGGCTCACCTGGCCGAGTGGCTGGACGAGACCCTCGCCGGCCTGGGCGACGACGCTGCCCACCTCGTGGGCGCCTCCTACGGCGGGTGGCTGGCCCTGAACCAGGCCGTCCGGGCGCCCGCCCGCCTCGCCTCGATCTCGCTGGTCGAACCGGTCGGCCTCGCCGAGTTCCGCCGGGCCCGGTTCCTGCTCTCGGGCCTCGGCCTGTTCGTCGCCTCGCGGCTGCCCGCGCCGCTGCGCCGTCCGGTGGCCGCCCGGCTACGCCTGCCCGTGCTCATGGACCCGCGGGTGAC
>DASRJN010000013.1:0-8356 GCA_035649455.1 Acidimicrobiales bacterium | reverse complement strand
CTCCTGGGCGATGGTCATGCGGTTGTCGACGTCGACGAACAGCGTGGGCTCGACGAACCAGCCCTTGTCCAGGCCGGCCGGGCGGCCGCCGCCCACGGTCAGCGTGGCGCCCTCGGACTTGCCCTTCTCGATGTAGCCGAGCACGCGCTCGCGCTGGCGCTCGGCCACCAGCGGACCGACCGCCACCGTGGGATCGGCCGGGTCGCCCACGGTCTGAGCCTTGACCGCCTCGGCCACCGCCTCCACCACGTCGTCGTAGCGGGCCCGGGGGGCCAGGATGCGGGTTTGCGCGATGCAGGCCTGGCCGTTGTTCATCAGTGCCGACGGCATGAGCATGGGGATGGCGCTGGCCAGGTCGGCGTCCTCGAGGATGATGGCCGCCGACTTGCCGCCCAGCTCGAGCGTGCAGCGCTTGAGCATCTCGCCGCAGATGGCGCCCACCTTGCGGCCCGCGGCGGTCGACCCGGTGAAGCCGACCTTGTCGACGCCGGGGTGGCGGACGATGTACTCACCGATCTCGCGGCCCGCGGGCAGGATCGACACCATGCCCTTGGGCAGCTCGATCTCGTCGAGGATCTCGCCGAGGATGTAGCCGTCGAGCGGCGTCTCGGGCGAGGGCTTGAGGATCATGGGCGCCCCCGCGGCCAGCGCCGCGCCCAGCTTCAGGGCCACGATGAACAGGGGCACGTTCCAGGGGATGATGCCGGCCGAGACGCCCACCGGCTCCTTGCGCACCAGCACCGGGCCGAGCGCCCCGGGACGGATCTCCTCGAACGGGAAGGTCTCGGCCAGGTCGGCCCAGCCGTCGAGGGCCATCGTCGAGCTGAACACCTGGCCCATGAGCGACCAGCTCGACGGGGTGCCCATCTCGGCGGTGAAGACGTCGGCGAGCTCCTGCGAGCGGGCCTGGATGGCCTGGGACAGCCGGCGCACCGTGGCGGCCCGCTCGGCTCCGCTGAGCTGCGGGTAGGGACCGGCCAGGGCTGCCTTGGCCGCCTCGACGGCCCGGTCGACGTCGCCCTCGGCCGCCTCGGGCACCCGCGCGATGACCTCTTCGGTCGTCGGGCTGATGACCTCGATGACGTTCGAGGTCGACGGCGCCACCCACTCGCCGGCGATGTAGAGCGTGTCCTTGGTCTGCATCAGCCCTCCGTACGAAATCTGAGACTCTGTCAGGTATCGTGCCACGCCCGCCGCCACCAACGCCCACGGAGTCCTTTCGGGACGACCATGTTGCGGGAGGAGCGGCGCGTGAACACGATCATGTTCTGGCGGTACCACCAGGCCACGTCCTCGTCGGCCGCGAACTGCTCCCGCCAGGCGACGTCGGCCCGGAAGCCGGCCGCGACGAAGCGCTCGATCCAGTACTCGTGGGGCTGCTCGTTGATGTGGTCGGTGCCGCCCTGGCCGGGGACGGCCGCCGAGAACAGGATGCGGTCGGCCAGCCCCGCCAGCCCGGCCACGAAGGAGGCCGCCGACGACGCGGGCAGGTGCTCGGCGACCTCCAGGCACACGGCCAGGTCGTAGCGCCCGAGGGCGGGCAGGGGCTGGCTCAGGTCCCAGACCACGAACCGGTCGACCAGGCGGCGCTCGGGCCGCACGTACTCCCCGTCGACCCCCACCGCGGGCACGCCCTCGGCCTCGAACACCGCGGCCCAGATGCCCTCACCGCAGCCCACGTCGATGACGCTGGCCGGGCGCCAGCCCGCGACCGCCACCGGCACCACCCGGCGGGCCGAGGACACCGACGTCCGCTCGACGTCGGCGAAGAAGGCGTCGGTATAGGGGCCGTCGGGGGTCACCGCTGCACGAACGGGGCGTAGGCGTCGAGCACGTCCGGGTTCGCCAGGCTGCCCCGGCTGGCGGCCCGGTCCGGATCGGCGCCGCCGAGGATGCGCTTGACCGGCACTTCCAGCTTCTTGCCCGACAGCGTGCGGGGGACTCCCGGAACCTCGTGGATCTCGTCGGGAACGTGGCGCGGCGACAGCTCGGTGCGAAGCGCGGTGCGGATGCGGTCCCGCAGCGCTTCGTCCAGCGGGGCGCCACCGGCGGGGGCGACGAACAGCACCAGCCGGCCGGGCCCACCTTCCCGGTCCTCCAGGTGGACCACCAGGCTGTCGGCCACCTCGGGCAGCGCTTCCACCACCGAGTAGAGCTCGGCCGTGCCCATGCGCACGCCGCCCCGGTTGAGGGTGGCGTCAGAGCGACCGGTGATCACGCAGGCGCCGTCGGCGTAGAGGGTGATCCAGTCGCCGTGCGTCCACACGCCGGGGTGGTCCTCGAAGTAGGCGTCCCGGTAGCGGGACCCGTCCTCGTCGCCCCAGAAGCCGACGGGCATCGACGGCATGGGCCCGGTGATGACCAGCTCACCCTGCTCGCCCACCACCGGGTGGCCGGCCTCGTCGTAGGCCTCGACCCGGGCGCCGAGGTAACGGCAGGAGATCTCCCCCGCCCGCACCGGTACCAGGGGGCAGCCGCCCACGAACGCGGTGCACACGTCGGTGCCCCCGCTGATCGACGAGAGCAGCAGGTCGGGCTTGACCGCCTCGTAGACCCACTCGAAGCCCTCGGCCGGCAGCGGCGCCCCGGTCGAGCCCACGGCTCGCAGCGCGGCCAGGTCGGCCTCGGCTGACGGCACGACCCCGGCCTTGCGGCAGGCCAGCAGGAACGGGGCCGAGGTGCCGAAGAACGTCACGCCCTCCGCTCCGGCCATGCGCCACAGCGCGCCCAGGTCGGGATGGCCCGGGTCGCCGTCGTAGAGCACCGGTGTGGCTCCGACCAGCAGGCCCGAGACCAGGTAGTTCCACATCATCCAGCCGGTCGTGGAGAACCAGAAGAAGCGATCGCCGGGACCCAGGTCGGCGTGCAGGGCCAGCACCTTGTGGTGCTCGACCAGGATGCCGCCGTGGCCATGGACGATGGCCTTGGGCAAGCCCGTCGTGCCCGAGGAGTACAGGACGTAGAGCGGGTGGTCGAACGGCACATCGCGCATGGCCGGGGCGGCGGGCTCGGCCAGCAGCTCGGCCCACGTCGTAGTGCCGTCCAGCCGGGCACGGGGATCGAGGTAGGGCACGGTGACCGTGGCCCGGAGCGACGGCAGGGCGTCCTGGATGGCCGCCACCTCGGCCGCCCGGTCCACCACCCGCTCGCCATAGCGGTAGCCGTCCACCGCCAGCAGCACCGTGGGCTCGATCTGGCGCAACCGGTCGACGACGCTGCGGGTCCCGAACTCGGGAGCGCAAGACGACCAGACCGCGCCCAGCGCGGCCGTCGCCAGGAGGGCGACCACGGTCTCGGGGATGTTGGGCAGATACGCGGCCACCCGGTCGCCCGGTCCCACCCCCAGGCGCTCCAGCCCGGCGCGGCAGCGAGCCACCTGGTCGGCCAGCCCGTTCCGGCTGAGCTCGATCCGCGGCCGGGACTGGGACAGCCCGACCAGCGCCGGCCCGTCGGGCTCGGCCGCGAGGGCGTGGGCCGCGTAGTTCAGCTCGACCCCGGGGAACCAGCGGGCCCCGGGCATGCCGGCGTCCGCCAGGGCGGGGCCGACGGGCGTGGACGATCGCAGGCCGAAGTGGTCCCACACCGAGCGCCAGAAGCCGTCCAGGTCCTCGACCGACCAGCGCCACAGGGCGTCGTAGTCGCCCTCGGGGAACGACCGGCCTCGCTCGTCCGCCAGCCAGCGCACGTAGCGGCCGATGCGGGTCGCCTCGCCTGCGTCCGGGGGCGGACGCCACAGCACCCGCCCCCGGTGGTCGGTCGCGCCGGCGCGTTGGTCGTCCACCCCGCCCACGGTAGGCGGAGCGCTCAGCCGGCGGGGACGACCTCGACGGTGCCGTGCATGCCGTGCTGGTAGTGCCCGGGCAGGTGGCACGCGAACTCCACGGTGCCCGGTTCGTCGAAGGTGTACGTCGTGACCGCGGTGGCGTCGAGGTCGATCGTGACCTCGCCGGGGATCGAGGGATGGGAGGCCTCGGTGCCGCTCTCGTGCCGGGCGTGGACCTCGGGTGGGCCCACGATCAGCTCGTGGTGGATGGGATCGCCGTTGACCACGACGAAGCGGACCCGAGTGCCCTCGACCACCCGCAGGCTCGTGGGGCTGAACAGGCTGTGCTCGATGTCGAGCTGCACCGTCACGTCGCCGGGACCGAGGGCGGGAGCGACGGGGTCGTCGGCGGTCACGGCCCGCGCGCCGTAGGCGAGCCCGCTGACCACTACCCCGGCGACCAGCGCTGCGGCCCCCCAGCGCCACCCGCGGGTGCGGGTGGGGCGGGGGGCGTCCCCTGCGCCGGCGGCCGGAGCCGGTGCGGGGGTCGAAGGGGCGACCGCGGTCATGACGGACGGGGGCCGGTGCTCGCCAGCCGGTTGGTCCGGGTGCGATCCCAGGCGAGGACCAGCACGCCGGCGGCGGCCGCCGCGCCCAGGCCGACGGGCCACAGGGCGGGGCCCGGGCCATCGGGGATCACCGGGACGGCCTCGGGCTCGCTCACGCCCGCGTCCACCAGCGACGGCGTGACGCCGGGGGTGGCCGACACGGCCAGGTCGTAGTCCAGCTCGGCGGCCGGGGCCGACAGCGTCAGGTGCGACAGCCACCCGGTCTCGGGCACCCAACCCATGCCGACGTCCGAGCGCAGGTCGTCGAGCAGCTGGTCGTTGGCGGACTCGCTCACGTCGAGCGTCAGCCCGCTGCCACCCGCCATCAGCTCGGGCTCCTGTTCGGTGAGCAGGAACACGTCGGCCTCGACGTTCACATCGTCGTCGAGCCCCAGGCCGAGGATGTGGACCGGGACCCACGGGTCGTCGGTGGGGATGGTGGCCATGATCGGGGTGCTGTCCCCGGCCCCCTGGCCCAGGTCGGCCGCCCGTGCCGCGTTGAAGCGGGCCGCCATGAACACCGGGGTGCGCTCGGCGTAGTAGTCGAGCACCTCGGGCGCGTCCGGGGTCAGCAGGAAGCCGTTGGCGGCCGCCCACTCCCCCACCTCGTCGCCTCCGCCCCGCAGCACCGTGATGTCGAGCGCGTCGATCTGGGTTTCGAGGATGACCTCGGCGCCGGCCAGCGACTCGTCGGCGCCATCGAAGGCGGCGCTGGCCTGCGGCTCGGGCGGGGTCACCTCCTGGACGAGGCGCTGGAGGGTCCAGTCCCCGGCCCGGGTCACCTCGGTGGGCACGTCGGGGAGCGGGACGATCGAGCCCACCTCCTCGCCCGCCCCGGTGAACTCGAACGCGGTCACGTAGTGCTCGATCCCCCCGCTGTAGGCGGCGAGCGTGGTGGTCCTGACCAGCGCGATGGTGCCGTTCTCGCCCACGAGCCCACCACAGGCACCTGCGGGGCCTGCGCTCGCCAGCAAGGCCGGCAGCCCGAGCGCTGCCATGGCGATGATCTGCCGTCTCATGGCCCGTTCGACGCTGCGGCCCGCCCGCCCGGTTCCCGGAGACTCGGGCCATGATGGGGCGCATGATCACCGAGGAGGACATCCGGCGGGTGGCGCTGTCGCTCCCGGCCACGAGCGAGAAGGCCTCGTACGGCCAGCCCGGGTTCCGGGTGAAGGACCGGCTGTTCGCCCGCATCCGCGAGGAGGGCGACGTGCTCGTGCTGTGGGTCGAGGGGGAAGGCGAGAAGGAAGCGCTGATCGCATCGGATCCCGCCAAGTTCTTCACCACACCGCACTACGACGGCCACGCGATGGTGCTCGTGCGGTTCGACGCGGTCGACGTCGACGAGCTGACCGAGCTGCTCACCGACTCGTGGTACCTGCGGGCGCCCAAGCGCCTGGCGGACGACTTCGACGCCAACTTCCGGGGGTAGTCAGCCGCCATGACCCGCAGCGTGCGCCACAACCCCGATGCCTCCCGCTACGAGCTGGTGGAGGACGGCCGCGTGGTGGGCGTGGCCGACTACCGCCTGGACGGCGATGTCGCCGTATTCCCCCACACCGAGATCGTCGCCCACCGCCGGGGCGAAGGCCTGGGCGCTGAGCTGGTCCGGGCCGCCCTCGACGACACCCGGGCCCGCGGCCATCGCGTCGTAGCCCAGTGCTGGTATGTCGCCGAGTTCGTCGGCGAGCACCCGGAGTACGCCGACCTCCTGGCCTGAGTGTGCTCAGTCGCGCGGCTCCAGCAGCACCACCGGGATGGGGCGCTTGGTGCGCTTCTGGTAGCCGTCATAGGCGGGCCAGACTTCGACGGCACGCGCCCACCACGTCGCTCGTTCGTCGCCCTCGGCCTCGCGGGCCCGCATCGGCCGGCGCTCGGTTCCGTCCTGGACGGTGATGTCGGGATCGGCCATGAGGTTGTGGTACCAGCCCGGGTTCTCAGGGGAGCCCCCCTTGCTGGCCACTGCCGCGTAGGTGCCGTCGTGCTCGACCCGCATGACGGCCGCTTTGCGCACGTTGCCGCTCCGCCGCCCGCGCATGGTCATGACCACCACGGAGGCGCCCTGGAGGGACACGCCCTTGGTGCCGCCGGAGGACTCGATCTGGTCGATCTGCTTCGCCACCCAGTCCCACTGGCTCGGTACGTACGCGCCCTCGATCTCACCTTCTGTCGCCATGGCCGCGAGTTTACGGGTGCAGCCTGGCGGGTTCGGGTTGACAATAGTTAGAGATTTCTCTAATTATTGTCGGAGTATGGACGTGTTCGAGGCGCTGGCCGATCCCACGCGGCGGCGCGTGGTGGCGCTGCTGGGCGAGCGGCCCCACCGGGCGGGCGAGCTGGCGTCGGCCGCGGGCACGTCCTCCCCGGTGATGTCGCGCCACCTCCGCATCCTGCTGGAAGCCGAGGTCGTCCGCGACGAGCGCGTCCCCGAGGACGCCCGGGTGCGGGTCTTCCGGCTGCGGCCCGAGTCGCTGGTCGGAGTGCAGGCCTGGCTGGACCAGGTGCAGGCTCAGTGGAACGAGCAGCTGGCCGCGTTCAAGCGGCACGTGGAGCAGGAGAGGACAGCATGACCGCACCGCGCTCGATGACGGCCCAGGTGGACGTGGCCGTCGATCCGGCCACCGCCTTCGTGGCCTTCACCGACGAGATGGACCTGTGGTGGCTGCGCACGCCGATCACCTACTACGACTCGGCCCGGGCCATCGGCCGGCGCTGCGAGCCCGGCGTGGGCGGCCGCCTGCTGGAGGTCTACGACGACGCCACCGGCGACCTGCTGGAGCTCGGCCGCATCACCGTGTGGGAGCCCGGCGCCCGGTTGTCCTGGCGCAGCTCGGTCGACGACATCGAAGTGGATGTGCGCTTCGACGCCACCCAGGCCGGGACACGGGTCCGGGTGGAAGCGACGCTGCTGCCCGAGGGCGACCCGACCAACACCGGCACCTACTCCTTCTGCCGGGTGCTGCCGGCCTGGTTCGGCGGCTGGTGCGCCCGGCGGGACACCGCGCCCCACGAGCCCCAGGAGCTCAACCGGTTCAACCTGGTCGTCCACTACACCAAGCCGGTCACCGCCGCCCGCTGGCTGGCCCGGGCGTTCGGGTTCGAGCTGACCGGCGATCTGCCCGCCGAGGGCGAGGACGCAGGCTGGATCGAGTTCCACGTGGGCCACACCGCGCTGATCCTGCTCCCGCTGACCGACACGCCCGCCGAGGGCGGTCCCGCCACCCACGTGCCCTTCGTCTACGTCGACGATCTCGATGCGCACTTCGCCCGCGCCGAAGCCGAGGGAGCCGGCATCGTCCAAGGCATCCACCAGCACGGCTACCGCGCCTACACGGCCTCCGACCTCGAGGGCCACCACTGGACCTTCGCCCAGGCGCGGCCCACCATGGCATGACCCCGCTCGGCCGGGTGGTGCGAGGAGCGCTACAGGCGTAGCTCGTAGGCCGGGTTGAGCATCGCCAGGCGGTGGCGATGGAGCCCGACCGTGCCCTCGACCACCATGCGGGTGCCCACCTCGACGCCCGCCAGCCGCCGCCGGCCGAGGAACACGACCGACAGGGCGGCGGTGCCGTCGTCCAACACGAGCTCCAGGACCGGCGCGGCGTGTTGCGGCACCACTCGCAGGGAGCGGACCCGGCCGCTGACGCGGACCCGGTCGCGGTAGCGCACGTCCGCGATGGGCGAGCAGCCTTCGGCGGGCGCCGCGCCTTCGCCGTTGCTGCGGGCCGCGGGGGTGGTGGCGAAGCTGGCCTCGCCCCCGCCCGACTCCCGGGGCCCGGGCACGACGGGGGCGGGCCCGCCCGCGGCCACGATGGCCGAGAGCGGCACCCGGGCGTCGTCGATGGTGTCGAAGTGGAACGGCACCGAGGTGACGTTGGCGTGGGGCAGGCGCGACACCTCCTCCTGGATCGCTCCGGCCGTCCGATCGTGGAGGATGCGATGCCACAGGCCGTGGAACTTGCGGTCGGGCAACAGCACGCTGACC
>DASRJN010000012.1:0-2575 GCA_035649455.1 Acidimicrobiales bacterium | reverse complement strand
TGTGCCTCCAGGAGACCAAGGCGAGCGACACCGGCTTCCCCGCCATGGTGTTCCACGCCCGCGGCTACGCCAGCGTCCACCATGGCGAGGGCCGCTGGAACGGGGTGGCCATCCTCAGCCGGGTCGGGCTGGACGATCCGGTGTCCGGCTTCGCCGACGGCGAGCCGCCCGACGACGAGGCTCGGCTGGTCACCGCCACCTGCGGAGGCGTGCGGGTGTCCTCGGTGTATGTGCCCAACGGGCGGGCGGTGGGCCACGAGCAGTTCCGTTACAAGCTGCGCTGGCTCGCCCGCCTGCGCAGCCACCTGCAGGCCGACGCGGCCCCGGGCCCGGTGGCGGTCTGCGGCGACTTCAACGTGGCCCGCGACGACATCGACCTGTGGAGCCCCGCGGCGTTCGTGGGCGACACCCATGTGACGCCCGAGGAGCGGGCCGCGGTCGACGAGCTCGAGGCCTATGGGCTGCGGGACGTGTTCCGGGAGCGGTACGCGGGCGTCGGGGGCCTGTTCAGCTGGTGGGACTACCGCGCCGGCAACTTCCCCAACCACAAGGGCATGCGCATCGACCTCGTGCTCATGTCGTCCGACCTGGCCGATCGGGTGCGCTGGGCGCTGATCGACCGCAACGCCCGCAAGGGGTCCAAGCCCAGCGACCACGCCCCGCTCTTCGTGGACGTCGACCCCCCTGCGTGACGGGGGTGCGGTCGCCCTGCTAGACGGGTGCGGTGCCCGAACCCGAGACGCCCACCACCGTCGGCCCCGGCTCGCCCGGCTGGCCGCAGTTCCTGAGCGACCTGGCGGAAGCACCGGCTTCGCCGCGGCGGGCCGAGCTCCACCGCACCGGCCAGGCCCTGCGCCACATCCTCGACCGGCTGCACGGCAGCCCCGCTCCCGCGGAGGAGCTGGCGGCGGTGGCCGACGAGCTCGAGCGCCTGGCCGTGCGGCTCGACGCCTTCCCGGGCGGGTCGCTGTACGAGGGCTTCGCCGAGTCCACGCTGGCGGGCGCCGACCCTCACGCCTTCTTCGACCACAGCCCCATGCTGGGCCGGGCCAACCCGCTGGCACCCCCCATCCAGCTGTGGCAGGAGACCGACCGCATGTACGGCCGGGTCACCTTCTCCTCGGCCTACGAGGGACCGCCGGGCTGTGTGCACGGTGGCTACGTGGCGGCCGCCTTCGACGAGGTGCTGGGCTCGACCCAGTCGCTGGCGGGCCGCCCGGGGATGACGGCCAACCTCAGCGTCGACTACCGCAGCCCGACACCGCTCCACACCGAGCTGCGCTTCGAGTCGTGGGTCACCGACGTGTCAGGGCGCAAGACGTACACCCACGGCACCCTCCACGCCGGCGACCGGCTGTGCGCGGAGGCGGACGGCCTGTTCGTGGCCGTCCCCTTCGACCGGGTAGCCGAGTTGCGCCGCCAGCGCGACGCGGCCTTCGGCCCGGAGACGCCACCCCTCGCCGAGTCCTAGAGGGCGTCGCCGAGGGCGGAGCGCAGGCGGGCCAGGCCGTTGGCCAGGGCCACCCGGGTGCGACCGGGGGAGAGGCCGAGCGAGGCGGCCACCTCCGTCATGGTCATCGGCTCGGCGCCGTCGAGGCCGAACCGGGCCACGACGGCGGCTCGCTCTGTCGGAGTGAGGCTGTCCAGCACGTGGGGCTCGAGGGCGTGGAGGGCGACCAGGTCGTCGTCGGAGTCCGCTCGCAGGTCGGCCGGGCCGATGACCCGGTCGTCGTCCCCGTCGTCGGGATAGGGCCAGCCACCCTCGTCGATGTAGAAGTCGAGTGGATCACCCATGCACAACTTGTCGCGCCGCCCGGCTCGCAGCGTCAACCCACGCCACCGTGGGTGGCCGCGAATTGGTCGACCAGGGCCACCTCCGCGGCCAGGTGCTCGCGCAGCCCCGACACGATGGCGCGCTCGACCGCCGAGCCCACGATGAGGGCCTTCACCCGCAGCGTGCCGGTGACGGTGCGCACGCTGCCGCCGTTGGTGCGGTCGACGATGGTGCACGAGCCCGACGACTGCAGCCGGTCCGGGTAGTGGTCGGGGGCCAGGCGGTAGCTGACCCGCCGGGTGGCCAGGTCGTGGGCGCTGTGCTCGACCCAGGTCAGCTTGCGCGGGTCGACCACCGCGGTCACCGCGGGGGACAGGTCGCCGACGAACCGGTAGCGGATCTGGAGCCGGACCGTGTCGCCGTCCACCCGGCGGTCGAGCACCTCGGGCGCCCCTAGCTTCGGCAGCCCCACCAGCTGGTCGTACAAGTCGGGCGAGGCGTAGGCCCGCGCCACGGCGTCGCCTCCCGCGGTGAACACCTGGTCGATCATGAAGTCCATCGGTGCCTCTCAGCTCGCCCGGTGCGGCTCCAGCGCGGCGAGCAGCCCGTCGCCCACCCGCGCCGCCAGGAGGGGGCCCATGCCGGGCACGGCCGCCAGCTCCTCGCGGGTGGCGGGCCGGCGCTCGGCGATGACCTCCAGCAGCCGGTCGTCGATCACCGCCTCGGGATCGGCCCGCGCCGCTCGGGCGCTCTCCTCCCGCCAGGCCTGCAGCGCGACCAAGGCGGGGGAAGGGTCCGGGC
>DASRJN010000011.1:0-4537 GCA_035649455.1 Acidimicrobiales bacterium | reverse complement strand
CGCCGAGATCGTCGAAGACGCTCACCTGATCGGCTCCCGCCAGGCCGGCCTGGACCCGCAGCGCCAGCCGTGCCTCCCCATCGGACCGGGCGAAGTCGGCCGGCACCGAGCAGGACCCGCCGACGCCCACTCGACAGCCGGCTCCGGGGCCGAGCTCCTCGACGACGGCGAGCCGGAACGCCTCCCAGTCGGCGACGGCCGCCGACAGGACGGCGATGCCACCGTCATGGGCGACGAGCAACGAGCCGACGCCCGAGTCGCGGGCGGCCCGGCGCACCGCCTGGAACGACGCGTCGACGCCGGCGTGCTGGCTCGTGACGAGGAGCTCGACGACGCGGTGTGGGCGGTCGAGGTCGTAGCCGATCGCCCGGAAGCGCTCGGGGATCCCGTCGAGCCGGCCGCCGGCGAGCAGCTCCTCGACGAGGTCGCGCCCGAGCCGCAGCTCCACCTCGGCGATGGTCCGCAGACGCGCCAGATCGAGCGCCAGGACCATCGCGCCGTGATCCAGCGTGGCCCAGTCCTCCGCGGCCCAGGTCCCGCGTCGGTCGATGACGGCGATCACGCCCAGCACCTCGTCCCGGAGCCGGGCGACGGCGACCACCCGGTCCCGGCTGTGGAGCGGCGTCCCGTGGGTGACGGCGGTCCGGATCAGCTCCTCGCGCTCCGCCGGCGTGGCCTTGGGATAGGGGTCGGGCTTACCCGGGCCGGCCCAGGCGATGAGCGTGCCGAAGCGGTCCTCGATGGCCACCGGGTGACCCGTCAGCTCGTGGACGGTGCGGGCGATCCCCTCCGGGCCTTCGCCGGCGACCGTCACCTCGGCCAACCGCGCCTGGATGTCCAGGCGGTGCTGGAGCGCATCCCGCGCGTGGTCGGCGGCGGCCGCCGACCGCTCCAGCGCCAGGTTGGTCGAGCGCAGATCCTCCGCCGCCGCTCGCTCCCGCGCCGCGGCGTCCTGCTCCTGCCGGTGGAGACGGGTGTTGGCCAGGGCGCTCGCGGCCAGCCGGGCCAGGAGGCCGAGCAGCATCTGCTCCGACGACGAGGGCTCCGCGTCGGCCGTCGCCATCAGCAGACCCGTGCCGTCGCCGTACCCGGCGAGCGGGTAGGCCCACGCCCAGCGCACGGCCGGCGGCCGGAGCCGTCCGCCGGCGGGTCCGAGGGCGGCGAGTTGCGCCTCCAGCTGTGGGAGGTCCGGGACGGCCGGCGCCTCGGGCCGCCAGGTCTGGTCCAGACGGATGGACGCGTGACATGTCGATGGGACCGCGGCCCCTATCCGGCGCAGCACCTCCGTCTCATCACTGGCAATGGTCAGGACCGTTGCCAGCTCGAACAGGCCGCGCCACACGGCCAGCCGCTGGCTGGCTGATGCACCGTCGGACCTGGCGCCAGGGTCCAGCTCGGACATGACGTGTGCCGCACGAGCCCGTCGCCGTGTCGCAGTGCCATCAGCTGTCGAGGTCGGGCGAAGCGACGAGGCATGAGCTAACCGAGTCGGCCACCCCCCTCCGTATCCCACGCGGGCCGCTCCCGAGCCCGACAACCCGACAGTAGTGGTTTCCCACCGGTTGTGGGCATGCGAACGTCTGTGCGTCTCACGCGCCAGCTTCCCCGGACACCCAGGTCACGTGACGTGCGGCTGACGACACGGGACCTCGCTCGGCGCCGGCCAGGACCACGCGATCGCGGGGTGCCGTCACACGGCGCGGCCGCGCAAGGTGAGAGGTGACGCTGACCACACCCTGGGCTGGCGATGACCGCGGGAAGGACGACCCCGATGGCCACACCCGAAAACGTCCCGCAGCCCGGTCCGGCCGACGTGAGGGTGGGATGACGCCGCTCCACCAGCTCCGGGCCGCCGGACAGAGCGTCTGGCTCGACTACCTCCGCCGCGGGCTGCTCGTGATCGGCGGCCTCGACCACCACATCCGCCAAGACGCGGTGACCGGCGTGACCTCGAACCCCACGATCTTCGGGCGGGCCATCGCAGGATCGACAGACTACGACGAGGCGATCGCCCGCCTCGCCACCCGCGGTGTCCGTGACCCCCGCGAGGCGTTCGACGAGCTGGCCATCGAGGACATCCGCATGGCCGCCGACATCCTGCGCCCCGTGCACGCCGACATCGACGGGGTCGACGGCTACGTGTCCCTCGAGCTCGACCCCGCCCTGGCGCACGATGCGGCCGGCTCGATCGCGTCGGCCCGGGACCTCGTCGCCAGGATCGCCAAGCCCAATGTGATGATCAAGGTTCCCGGCACGCCCGCCGGCCTGACCGCGCTCGAGGAGCTGACCACCGAGGGCATCAACGTCAACGTCACCCTGCTGTTCTCCGTCGCCACCTACGAGCAGGTGGCGCGGGCCTATGTGGCCGGGATCGAACGGCGGCACGCCGACGGCCAACCGCTCGACGCGGTCGCCTCGGTCGCCTCCTTCTTCGTGTCGCGGATCGACACGGCGGTCGACCCGCTCCTGCCCGAGGGATCGCCCTTGCGGGGCCGCACCGCGATCGGCACCGCCAAGCTGGCCTACCAGCGCTTCCGGGACGTGTTCGCGGAAGAGCGGTGGGAGCCGCTCGGCGCGGCGGGCGCTCGCGTCCAGCGGCCGCTGTGGGCATCGACCGGCACGAAGAACCCCGCGTACCCCGACACCTGCTACGTCGAGGCACTGGTCGGGCGCGACACGGTGAACACGATGCCCGAGGCCACCCTGGCCGCCACGCGAGATCACGGCCGGGTGCGACCCGACGCGGTGCTGGAGAACATCGAAGCCGCCGAAGCCGGCCGGCTCATCCTTGCCGAGCACGGCATCGACCTCGAGCAGGTGGCGGCCCGGCTCCTCGACGAGGGGCTCGATGCCTTCGCCGCCGACCTCGCCAAGCTTTTCGCCGCCATCGAGTCCAAGCTCGCCGCCGAGACGCCGCCGCGGCGCCGGCACACGCTGCGCGGCCCCCGTTCGCTGGAGGAGCGGATCGAGGAGCGCCTCGACGCCGCGGCGCGCGACGACATCGTCGGCCGGCTGTGGCGCCGCGACCACACGTTGTGGAAGCCCACGCCGTCCGAGATCAGCGACCGCCTCGGTTGGCTCGACCTGCCGGAGACAATGGCGGACCGGCTGGACGAGGTGCGCGCGTTCGCCCACGAGGTGGGCGCCGACGGGTACACCCACGCGGTGCTGATGGGCATGGGCGGGTCGAGCCTGTCGGCCGACACGTTCCGGCGCACCTTCGGCGTCGCCCCCGGTGCGCCAGAGCTCACCGTGCTCGACACCACAAACCCGGCGGCGATCACCGGGCTGGAGAGGACGATCGACCTCGACCACACGGTGTTCATCGCCGCCTCCAAGTCGGGGGCCACGATCGAGACGCTGGCCCATCTCGACTTCTACTTCTCGCGGCTCCACGACGGCCGCCGGTTCGCGGCGATCACCGACCCCGGTTCGCCTCTCGAAGCCGTCGCCCGCCGGCGCGGCTTCCGCAAGCTGTTCCTCAACCCACCCGACGTCGGCGGGCGCTACTCGGCCCTGTCCCTGTTCGGGCTCGTGCCGGCCGCCCTCATCGGCGCCGACCTCGACGAGCTGCTCGAGACCGCCGCCGAGATGGCCGCGGCGTGCCATCGCTGCGTGCCCTGCGAGAGGAACCCGGGCCTGTGGCTCGGGCTGGTCGCCGGCGAGGCCGCCAGGGGCGGGTGGGACAAGCTGACGCTCGTCCTTCCCCCCGACGTGGCGGCCCTGGGCATGTGGGTCGAGCAGCTCGTGGCCGAGTCCACCGGCAAGGACGGCACCGGCATCGTCCCCATCGTCGACGAGGATCTCGGCACACGGGACACGTACGGATCGGATCGCCTGTTCCTGGCCCTCCGCGAACACGACGGCCTCGCCGACCTGGAGAGCGCCGGGGCACCGGTCGCGCGCCTCGGCCGACGCGAGCCGGTCCTCCTCGGCGCCGAGATCCTCCGGTGGGAGTTCGCCGTCGCCGTCGCCGGCCACATCCTCGGCGTGAACCCGTTCAACCAGCCCGACGTCGACTCCGAGAAGGAGGCGACCCGGCGCATCCTGGCGCAGGGAGACCCCCGCCGGCTCGCCTCGGAGGTCGGCTACGACGACCCCGCGGTGGCGCTCAAGGACGTCAACCCGGGCGACTACATCGCGCTGCAGGCCTTCGTCGAGCCGAGCGAGGCGAACGCGCACCGACTCCAGCGCGTCCGCATGGCATTGCGGGACACGCACCGGGTCGCCACCACGGTCGGCTTCGGGCCCCGTTACCTCCACTCGACGGGGCAGCTTCACAAGGGCGGACCGAACCGGGGGAACTTCGTCCAGATCGTCGACGACTCGTCTGGCGTCGATCTCCAGATCGTCGGCCGCCACTACACCTTCCGACAGCTGTTCGAGGCCAGGCCCTCGGCGACCTGATGACGCTGCGCCGGCGGGGCCGCCGCGTCTCGCGCATCCCGCTCTCCCGATTGGAAGAGCTCGCCACCTGATGGCGACGCCGACGTCGACCGTCGCGGCTGGCTTCCTGGAGCCCGATCCGCTGGTCGAC
>DASRJN010000010.1:0-3187 GCA_035649455.1 Acidimicrobiales bacterium | reverse complement strand
GACGGGTGGACCTCCCGGCGCTCGCCCGGGCCTCGGCGGGCCTGGCCGAGTGCGTGGCCGGGATCCGGCTCCACGGCACGGGACGCACCATCCGGGTGGGGCCCGACGGCCGCCCGGCGCCCGCCCCGCCGTCGCCCGCGTCCACCACGGTGCCGATCACCCTCGACCAGGAGGAGATCGGCACGGTGTGGCTGGAACGCCCCGGCCCGCCCGGCCGGCTCGACGATCTGCTGCTGGACCGGCTCGCCATCGCCGCCGCGGCGGTCGTGGAGCGCTACGGCCCGGCGCGCACCACCATGGCCGACCCCGGCCTGGTGGAACTGGTGATCAGCGCCGACAGCGACCAGGCGGCCAGAGCCCGGGCGCTGCGGCTGCTGGGGTTCGCCGCCGACCTGCCGGTCCGCGTCGCCGCGGTACGGTCCCAGCTTCCGCTCGACCAGGTCGGCGGCCTGGTCTGCCCGGCCCGCCCGGTGAAGGCGGCACCACTGGGCGACGTGGGCGTCATCCTGGCCACCACCCTGGACCCGGCCCGGTTCCCGTCAGGCGTCCGCGCGGGCATCGCCGCCGCCGACAGCCCCGACCGGTCCTGGCGGCAGGCCCGCACCGCCCTGCGCTTCACCACCGCACGTCAACCCGTCGTCCACCACGACGACCTGGGCGCACTCGCGCTGCTGGCCGAGATACCCCAGGACGCCGCGCGGGACAACACCGACGTGGCCGCGATCGCCCGCATGGCCGGCAACCCCGAAGACCTGGAGACCTTGGACGCCTACTGCGCCGCCGGCTCCGTACGCCGGGCCGCTGCCCTTCTCCACCTGCACCACAGCAGCGTCGCCCGCCGACTCGAACAGCTCGGCAAGACCCTGGGCATCGACCTCACCGAGCCCACCGGACTGACACGGGCCAGACTCGCCCTCACCACATGGCGGCTCCTCAACGACTAAGAAGAACCGCCCCATCCCCAAAGGCACCCGTACACGGTGGCACGCTTGATCCCGGGTTCGCCAGCGATCTGCTCAACGGTGTACCGGCCGCCGTCCTCACCGGGTCTCGGCGTACGTCCGGCGAGCCCGCTCGGTCCAGCGGGCCCACCCCCCGAGCAGCCACGAACGATCTACGGCTGGAGTACTGGGCGGACCCGCGCCCGGGCCCAGCGACGAAGCCCGAATTCGCTGTCGAAGCGAGCTGTGAGACGCTGCCGTACTCCCGCGTCGATACCGGGAAGGTTCGAACCCCATGCGCCGACCGCTCAGCCCATCCGTCATGACCTCTCAGTCGGCCGCCCACTCGTAGGTGAGCAGCCAGCGATCACTCGACATGACGTGCTCGCAGACCTCGACCGTTACCCCGGACGCGTCGAAGGCCGTCCGGAAGAGGTTGCAGACCGGCTGCGGGTCTGTGAGCCGGAGGAACCGCGCTTCCTCGGGAGTCGGCATGCGGGTTGCGACCTCCTCGGTGAAGCGGACCGGCCCGTGGCCCACGTCGGCCAGGCGGAGTAGATGCCACCCGGGCCGCTGTCCCGTGCGCGACGCCGAAGCTCGACCTGGCGAGGCTTTGGCTGGTTGGGAGGGGTGTGGGAGGGGGGACTTGAACCCGCCGTCGCGCCGCTCGGCTCGCCGAGGTTCGGGGCGCAAACGTCTCGTGACCTGCGGCTCCTGTATGCCGGCCGTGACCGCTCATGCCCACCGACGACCAGCGGTTCCCGGTGTCGTGCGGACCCAGCGCGGACCGAGCGGCTCTGGTCTCGGGTGACGCCCGTGGTGGGAGTCCTGTTGCGTCGTGGTCAAGCCGCCGGAGGCGGCGCGGCAGTCCGCCCCGGCTGTGCCCTTGACCGCGGTACCGGCCGGGGCGAAAGCTGCAGGGACCGCGGTGACCGTCCGACCGGACCGAGTCCGCGGCGCGCCCGCAGAGCCGAGGGAGGCGGCAGGGACGGCGCCGCCCGCAAGGCCGAGCCACGACTGGCCAGTCGCGCTGGCCACTGGCGGATGCGAACGCCGGCCGGCGCGAACCAGACTTTGGCGGGCCCGTGCACGGTGTCGACACAGCCATCGCAACCAAGGTTCCGCACGACCGACGGGTGCCCATCGGTCGTGCCGGCACCGATGAGGAGGAACGGCAATGTCGGAGAGCACCACGGCCAGCCCACGCCCCGCCGAGGGAGCCGCAGCCGCCGAGGACGCCACTATCCGCCCCTTCCACGTCAGCGTCCCGGAGGACGAGCTGGTCGAGCTGCGCCGGCGCGTGCAGTCGACGCGCTGGCCCTCCAAGGAGCTGGTCGCAGACAGCTCACAGGGGGTGCAGCTGGCGACGCTGCAGGCGCTTGGGCGCTACTGGGCGGCCGAGTACGACTGGCGCCGGTGCGAGGCCAAGCTGAACGCGCTGCCGCAGTTCACGACCGAGATCGACGGGCTCGACGTCCACTTCATCCACGTGAAGTCGCCCCACCAGGACGCCTTGCCGCTGATCATCACCCACGGCTGGCCCGGCTCGATCATCGAGATGCTCGAGGTCATCGGCCCGCTCACCGACCCGACCGCGTACGGCGGAGAGGCCACCGACGCCTTCGACGTGGTGGTGCCGTCGATGCCCGGCTACGGCTTCTCCGGCGAGCCGACCGAGGTCGGCTGGGATGCCGGCCGCATCGCGAGCGCCTGGGCCGAGCTGATGGGTCGCCTCGGCTACAGCCGCTATGTCGCCCAGGGCGGCGACCAGGGTGCCGGCGTCACCGATGCGATGGGCCGCCTGGCACCCGACGGGCTACTCGGCCTCCACTTCAACTTCCTCTCCGCGGCCCCGCGGGAGCTGCTGATGGCCGCCCTCAACATCAGGCTCGCGTTCTCCATGGAAGACCGCGAGGAGTTGAGTAAGGTCGTCGCGGTCTTCATGCGCGGCTATATCGCCGAGATGGGCGAGCACCCGCAGACGATCGGCTACCCCCTGCTGGACTCACCGCTGGGTCTGGCGGCCTGGATGCTGGACCACGACGCCGACGCTTACGAGAAGATCTCGCACGCCTTCACGGGCGGGCAGCCGTCGGGCAACCTCACCCGCGACCACGTCCTCGACAACATCACGCTGTACTGGCTGACCAACACCGCGGCCTCGGCCGCGCGGCTGTACTGGGAGGGCGGGCGAGGCGCGAAAGCCGCACTCAAGCAGCCGCCGCCGCACGTCAGGATCCCGGTGG
>DASRJN010000009.1:0-8425 GCA_035649455.1 Acidimicrobiales bacterium | reverse complement strand
AGCGTCACGGCGTGTCTCCGTCTCCCCGCTCGGCCACGCCCTCCAGCTCGGCCAGCTCGTCGCCGTAATGGCGCAGGAACAGCTCCTCCAGCGTGGGGGGCTGGCTCTTGAGGGTGCGGATGCCCACCGTCGCGAGGTAGCGGACCACGTCGTCGAGCCGGGCGGTGTCCACGTCGAACGATGCCCGGTCGTGGTCGAGCTTCAGGTCGTGCACCCCGGGCAGGTCGGCCAGACCGGTCAGCGGTCGGTCGGCCTCCACCGTGACCTGGGTGCGAGTGAGGTGGCGGAGCTCGGCCAGCGTGCCGCTCTCCACCGTGTGGCCGAGCCGGATGATGGTCACCCGATCGCACAGCGCCTCGACCTGGGCCAGGATGTGGCTCGAGAGCAGGACGGTCCGCGTGCCGCCGGCCATGATCTCGCGCAAGGTGTCCTGGAAGATCGTCTCCATGAGCGGGTCGAGCCCCGACGTCGGCTCGTCGAGGATCAGCAGCTCGGCATCGGAGGCCAGCGCCGCCACCAGCGCCACCTTCTGCCGGTTGCCCTTGGAGTAGGTGCGGGCCTTCTTGCGGGGATCGAGGTCGAAGCGATCGATCAGCTCGTCCCGGTGGTGGCGGTCGAGGCCGCCGCGCAGGCTGCCGAGCAGGTCGATCACCTCGCCGCCGCTGAGGTTCGGCCACAGGTTCACGTCGCCGGGCACGTACGCGAGGCGCCGGTGCAGGGCCACCGCGTCACGCCATGGGTCGCCGCCCAGCATCGTGGCGTCTCCGGAGTCGGCCCGCAGCAACCCCAGCAGTACACGTATGGTCGTGGACTTCCCGGCTCCGTTGGGCCCCAGGAAGCCGTGGATCTCTCCGGTGGCCACCTCCAGGTCGAGCCCGTCGAGGGCACGGGTATGGCCGAAGGTCTTCACCAGACCGGACACGGAGATGGCGGCGGCATCCATGGTGCCCAAGCTACGGCTGCCCGGTCACGCCTGGACCGATCCCCAACGCACGAACGCATCGAGCACGCCGTCGCCCACCAGGACCGGGCCCTGCGGCCGGGTCTCGCCCGGGATGGTGGAGATGGTCGCGGCCCGTCCGGCCAGGGAGGCGGCCTCGGCCAGCCGGGCCTCGCCGGTGGCCCCGTCGCCGCCGGCCTGGGCCGCCAGGCCGGCGAGGGTGGCGAGGAGCGCACTGCCCCACAGTGCGGTGGCGTCGAGCCAGGGCCCGCAGTCGGCGATGAACGCTGGGTCGACGACGTGAGCGCGAATGAGCGCCGGCGCCCCCGCCAGCCGCTCGGCGTAGGGCCGCAAGGCGGCGACCGCCCCGGCTCCGTCGCCGCTGCGCCAGGTGGTGTGGAAGCCGTCGACCAGCGTCGCCAGCGCGGGCGCCTGGGTTTGGGACACGATGCCCGAGCGCGCCGACGTGGGGGCCAGGTTCTCGAGGTCGAGGAAGGCGAGCAGCGCGTCCACGGTGGCGGCGTCGCCGCCCGCCAGGTCCTCGGCCGCGGCCCGCTGGGCGCGGGCCGGGTCGTAGGCCGCGTCGTTCCAGGTGAAGTCGGCCCCGCCGACGAGCTGGACCTTGCTGGCCGCCGCCTGGTTCATGGGGTTGAGGACGATGCCGGTGATGTCGCCCGACAGCCCGGATTCCCGCCGGGCGTAGGGGGCGAGGATGAGGCGGCCCGTGGTGCGGGGGAAGTCGTTGACGGGCGTGTTGTCCCACACGAACACGGGCCGGCCGAACAGGGTGTGCGCGGTCTGGGCCTGGGCCACGGTGATCTGGTCCGGCACGACGTAGGCGCCGGTCCACATCACCTCGACGGCCGGGTCGAGCAGCGAGCGCAACTGCTGGCGGTACTCGCTGTCGTGGGTGCCGGGGTACTCGGTGGGGACCAGCTGCAGCGGGCGGGCGCCGTCGTGGCCGGCGATGAAGTCGTGCTGCACCGCGTTCAGCAGATCGGCCTGGGCTCGGGCGGCCGCCCCGGTGGACGGGGCGCCGAAGCGGGCGGCGTCGCCGGGACAGTTCCAGTGGGTGTGGTCGATGTCGTCGAGCGCGACGGAGAAGGAGCGCACGCCGAGCGCGTACATGGCGTCGAGCTTGGCCACGAGCGCATCCCGGTCGGCCGGGTCGCCGTAGCAGATCGACACGCCGGGCGACACGGCGAACGTGAAGCGGACATGGTTCGCATCGGCCGCCTCCACCAGCGCCGCCAGCTGGTCCGCCACATCGGGCGGATACGGCTCGCGCCAGCGGTCGCGGTGGAAGGGGTCGTCCTTGGGGGCGTAGATGTAGGTGTTGAGCTTGAAGCGCCCGTAGAACTCGAGCTGGTCGAGGCGTTCGGCGGGTGTCCACGGGCTGCCGTAGAAGCCCTCGATCGCCCCGCGGTGGGCCATCGCCGGATGGTCGATGACGCCGACACCGGCCACGACCCCATCGCCGGCGAGCTGGCGCAGGGTCTGGGCCGCGTAGAAGGAGCCCGCAGCCCCGGCGCCGGCGAGGATCACCCGGTCGTTCCTGTCGCTCTGCCGGAACGCGGCCAGCGCGTAGCCCTCCTCGCCGAGGTCGGCCGGCACGGTCAACCCCACGGCGGCGAGGGTGGCGACGGTGTCGGGATCGTCCAGCCCTCCGACGGACACCGTGAGCCGCCGGCCCCGGTCACGCGCGCCCCGGCCATCCACCGGCCGGTCGGCCGCGACGACGTCGACCTCGGTGGCCCCGGCCGTGGCCAGCGCCTCGCTGACCGCGTCCTGGGTGCCCTGGTCGACACCATCGGCCAGCTGCACCGTCACCGTCGCCGGCACGGACACGTCATGGCCGAGCCAACGCATGTCCCGGGGTGTCGGCGTCACCACCGGCAGCGCGTCGGCCCGCGGGCGCAGCTCCGGCTCGGGCGCCGGTTCGGTCGTCGTGGTGGTCACGGCCGCCCGCTCCTCTCGCGCATCGGACCCCTCGCTCTCCCCCGAACACCCGGCGGCGAACAAGACGAGCACGAGGCCGGCCCGCGCCGCGCGGCGCCACCCGACCGCCACGCGGCCGGTTGCGAGAGCCGGGACTCGGAGCACTGCACCTCCCCGCACGTCGTATGGCGCAACCGATCGCCCTGCGACCGGGCATTCGAGGGTACCCGCCTCCCGCGTTGCGACCGGGGTTCATGCCGTCGAGCCTCGGGCGGTGGAGCGGGCGGCCCGAAGGCCGAGCGCCCAGGTGGTGGCCTCGCTGGCCATGGCCGGGTGGAAGCGCCAGCGGTTCAGCTGGCGCTCGGTGCCCGGGCCGTCTTCGCCCAGCTCGATGAGGCTGAGGGCGAGCTGGCGGGCCCGGTCCTGCAGCGCCTGCGCCACGTTCGTCGGTGTCTGGTCGACCCAGGCGGCGTGGTCGTCCTGCAGGCGAGGGGGCAGGCGGGCGATCTGCCGGCGGGACAGGGGCGGGAGCATGCGGCGCACCGCCAGCTTGGTCGGGCCGCAGAAGCGGGCGGCGCCGAACTGGCAGCAGCGGGAGATCGTGCGCGGGAACGCCGCCGTGGAGCCCGGGCGACGCCCGAGGCCCAGGCACAGCGCGCACTCGAGGAGGTCGAGGTCGAACCCCCGGGGCTCGCGGTCCAGGCGGTTGACGAGGTAGCGCAGCAGCCAGGTGGCGCTCGGGCCGAGGATGCCGAGCCAGAACTGCTCGACATAAAGCGTTCGGGGGTCGTAGCCGACCTGGTCGACCACCGGGTCGGACCAGGGGACGACGTGGATCGTGCGCTCGTTCGCGGGGATGTCGCAGAACTGCATCCGGTGGATCTCCAACTGGCGGCAAGGTCGGAGGCGAGGCGCCGCTTGGGGGCTCGCCGTCGAGGTCCTTACGATGCTTCCCGGGTTGTAGGTGCTGTGTCAAGTTATCAGATGATGTTTTGATCTCCACAAATATCTTTGCGTGTCACTCGGGCGGCGGGTAGCGTGCCCGGCGATGACCGATGACGCGAGCGAGGTGCGCGGCTGGGTGGACGAGGCCCAGCGGGTGGTCGTGCTCACGGGCGCGGGCATCAGCACCGACAGCGGCATCCCCGACTTCCGGGGTCCTCGGGGGGTGTGGACCCTCAACCCCGAGGCCGAGAAGCAGGCCACCCTGCAGAACTACATGGCCGATCCCGAGGTCCGGCGGCGGTCCTGGCAAGGCCGGCTCGAGCACGCGGCGTGGACGGCCGAGCCCAACGCGGGCCATCGGGCCCTCGTCGCCCTCGAGGCCCGCGGCAAGCTCGACACCCTGGTGACCCAGAACGTCGACGGCCTGCACCAGGCCGCGGGCTCCGACCCCGCGATCGTCGTCGAGGTGCACGGCACCATGCGGGATGTGGTCTGCATGTCGTGCGGGGAGCGGGCGCCCATGCAGCGGGCGCTCGACCGGGTGCGGGCGGGGGAAGAGGACCCCGAGTGTCGCACCTGTGGGGGCATCCTCAAGTCGGCGACCGTCAGCTTCGGGCAGAACCTGTTCCCGGGCGACATGGAGCGAGCCGGCGAGGCAGCCCGGCGTTGCGACCTGCTGCTGGCGGTCGGGACGAAGCTGTCGGTCTACCCCGTAGCCGACATGGTCCCCGTGGCCCGCATGTCGGGCGCCCGCATCGCCATCGTCAACGACAGCGAGACGGCCATGGACCACGTCGCCGACGCCATCCTGCGGGGCCAGATCAGCGAGATCCTGCCCCGCATCGTCGCGTCCGACCCGTAGCCCGCCCGGGCCAGAGCCGTCCCGCCCCATCGGTCCGCACGTCCCCACACTGGGCGCCCGCGGACCGACAGGGCCCGGGAGGCGAGGCAGACGTAGACTGGCCGGCACCCGTGGCGGCGGGCAGGCGGCATGAAGGGCGGGCGGACGCGGTGACCAGCGGGCAGGCGGAACGAGCAGCGGGCAAGGCGGCAGGAGTGGTGGCGCGGTCGCACCGCGGTTGCGCAGTACGAATAGTCGCGGTGAACAGCGGGCACGCGGAGCTGGCAGTGGACCGAGAGCAGCCCGCGAGGGCGGAACGAGTTGCGGGCGGGTGCAGTGAGTAGCGGGCAAGTCGGACGAGTCGCGGGCATCGCGGTGAGTGGCGGGCAGGTGCACTCCGCGGTGCGCTGGTGGGATGCGGGGCCAACGGCTGCCCTGGCTATTGCCTCGGGTAGTGGTGGGACGGCCTCGTATTGTCCCGGGACTGGGGTGGCGGTCGAGCGGTTGTGTCCGGGGTCACCGAATCTGAGTACCCTGCCTCCGTGATGGCTGCGCTGCTGGAGGCTGCGAGGCGCCGCAATCCCTTGCCTTCCGGCACGGCTGCGGTCGGTGTCGGGTTGATCGTCGCGGGCTTGTCCGCGTACGGGACCTTGTTCGTCGCCAACAAGGCCCTCAGTGACGTTCAGTACTCGCCGCTCGGGGCGCTGTGGAGCCTCGTGTTCCTGGCGGGGCCGGGTCTGTTCCTCCCCTTCGAGCAGGAGATCAGCCGCGCCCTGGCCGAGCGGCGGGCTCGGCGGCTCGGGGGAGCCCCGGTCGTGCGCCGGGCCGGGACACTCGGACTCGGCCTGCTGCTGGGCGTGCTCGTCCTGCTCATCCTGTCGGCCCGCTGGCTCGTCGAGCATCTCTTCGACGGCCAGATCATGCTGCTGGTCGGCCTGGCGCTCGGGGTGGCCGGGGCGCTGGCGGGGCACATCACCCGGGGCTGCATGTCCGGCACCGGCCACTTCAGGGGCTACGGCACCTACCTCGGAGCCGACGGCTTCATCCGGGTCCTCGGCGCGGTCGTGTGCCTCGTAGCCGGGGTCACCATCGCCGGGCCCTTCGGCATCGCCATCGGCATCGCCGGCCTGCTCGCCGTGCCGGTGGCGCTGCGTGTCGAGAAGCCCGAGCTCGAGGAAGGTCCCGAGGCCGCGCTGAGCGAGGTAGGCAGCGCCCTGCTCCTCCTGCTGATCGCGTCGCTGTGCGCCTTCGCCATCATGAACATCGGCCCGGTCCTGGTGAAGCTGCTGGCCGACGACACCCAGGTTGCGGCCGCCGGGCGCTTCGTCAACGGCGTGGTGGTCGCCCGCATCCCGCTGTTCCTCTTCCAGGCCGTGCAGGCGTCGCTGCTGCCCAAGCTGTCCGGACTGGCGCACTCGGGCCAGCTCGGCGACTTCCGGTACGGCCTGCGCCGCCTGCTCGTCGCGGTGGCCGGCCTGGCCTTCGTGGGCACCGTGGCCGGGGCCGTCCTCGGGCCGTTCGTGGTCGAGACGATGTTCCCCGGCTCCGACCTCGGGGCCCGCACCATGGGCCTGCTGGCCGCCGGGGCCGGGCTCTACATGCTCGCGATGGCGTGTGCCCAGGCCCTCATCGCCCTGGGTGGCCACGCCGACCAGACCGCCGGCTGGTTCCTCGGGTGCATGGCGCTCGCCATCACCGTGCTGATCTCCTCTCATGACGTGTTCTTCCGGGTGGAGCTGTCCCTCTTCGCCGGCAGCGCGGTGTCGCTGATCGTGATGGGCGCCCTGCTGATCCGGCGGCTGACGGCCGCCGGGCCGCTGCAAATCGACTCGGGTGACTTCGTCGAGGCCATCCACGACGTGGCCATCGAGCCGTAAGGGCCCCGGAGCCTCGCGTCCAGCCGGGAACAGCCGGCTTGGCCGGATTGTTGACGAAGTCGCTAGGCTTTTCCGGCCGCCAAGAACGTACGAGAGGTCCCGATGCCGAGCTTCCGTGAGCTGCTCGCTGCCACCAAGTCCGCGATCCGCGAGGTCGACACCGCCGAGGCCGACGAGCTGCGCCGCCGGCCCGGGGCCGTGGTGCTCGACGTGCGTGAGCCCGACGAGTACGAGCAGGGTGCCATCCCCGGGGCAGTCCACATCCCCCGGGGGACCCTGGAGAGCACGGTCGAGAACCGCATCACCGACAAGTCCGCCCCGGTGATCATCCACTGCGCCAGCGGCGTCCGCTCGGCCTTCGCGGCCAAGACTCTCAGCGAGATGGGCTACCAGGACGTCGTCTCGGTCACCGGCGGGTTCAACAAGTGGAAGGACGAGGGCCGGCCCTGGTCCACGCCCCGCAAGCTCACCCCCGAGCAGCGCAACCGCTACCAGCGCCACCTGCTGCTGCCGGAGGTCGACGTCGAGGGCCAGCTGAAGCTGCTGGACGCCCGCGTGCTGCTGCTCGGAGCCGGCGGCCTCGGCTCGCCCGCGGCGCTGTACCTGGCGGCGGCCGGCGTCGGCACCATCGGCATCGTCGACATGGACGTCGTCGACGAGTCCAACCTCCAGCGCCAGATCCTCCACAACGTGGACCGCCTCGGCGAGCGCAAGGTCGACTCGGCCAAGAAGGCGCTGACCGCGCTCAACCCCGACGTCAACGTCGTCACCCACGACGTGCGCCTCGGGGCCGACAACGTCATGGACATCCTTAGCGGCTATGACGTCGTGGTCGACGGGGCGGACAACTTCCCGGTGCGGTACCTGCTGAACGACGCCGCCCTCAAGCTGGAGATCCCGGTCGTGCACGGCTCGATCTTCCGCTTCGAGGGCCAGGCCACCGTGTTCAAGCCCCATGACGGGCCGTGCTACCGCTGCTTCCTGGCCGAGCCGCCGCCGCCGGAGCTCGCACCGTCGTGCGCCGAGGCCGGCGTGCTGGGCGTGCTGCCGGGCATCGTGGGCTCCATCCAGGCCGTGGAGGCGATCAAGCTCATCCTCGGCATCGGCGACAGCCTGTCGGGCCGCCTGCTGGCCTACGACTCGCTGGAGCAGTCGTTCCGCACCTACAAGATCCTGCGGGACGCGGAGTGCCCGACGTGCTCAATCGACCCGGACGAGATCGTGATCGCCGAGTACGACCAGTTCTGCATGCCGCACCCGCGGCAGGCGCCCCCCGAGGGCTGAGGGCCCAAGCAGGGCGCGCCCGGCGGGGGCGGCCGTCAGGCGCTGGGGAGCTTGACCCCGATGCGGCCCGTGTAGTCGATGCGGTTGAGCAGCATGTCGGGCCGGTGCTCGGCGAAGTACTCGTCGACCGCGGTCCGGGCTCCCTGCCAGTGGCCGTAGTCGTCGATGATGAGCACGCCGCCCGGCACCAGCAGCGGGTACATGTGCTCCAGCTCGTGGCGCGTCGATTCGTACCAGTCGGTGTCCAGGCGCAGCAGCGCGATGCGGCCGGGCAGCGTGGCGGGAAGCGTGTCCTCGACCTTGCCCTTGACGTAGCGGATCCGGTCGGCCGGGTAGCCCGTGCGCGCCAGGTTGGCCTGCACGTCGTCGAGGCTCGCGACCGCCCACACGGCGGCGTCGCGCGGGGCGCGCTGCAGCTGCGCCTGCGCGGATTCGCCGTCCACGCCGCGGTCCGCCTCGGTGGGCTCGCTCATGCCTTCGAAGGTGTCGAAGAGGTGCAGATGCCGCGAGGCGTCGCCGCATTCGAGCAAGGTGCGGGCGGCGGCCATCATGCTGCCGCCGCGCCATACGCCGCACTCGACGATATCGCCGGGAATGGCT
>DASRJN010000008.1:0-21994 GCA_035649455.1 Acidimicrobiales bacterium | reverse complement strand
GCCACGTCCTCGGGGGTGCCCAGGCGCTGGATCGGATGGTTCTGGCGGAGCGCCTCCTGCACGTCCTCGGGGATCTGCTGCTGGTTGCGCTCGGTCAGGATCGTCTCCGGGGCCAGGCACACGCAGCGGATGCCGGCCGGGCCGGCCTGGAGGGCGACGCTCTTGGTGAGCTGGGCGATGCCGGCCTTGGCCGCGGTGTAGGCGACCGGGGACATCGCCGTCGTGCGCCGGGCGGCGGCCGACGACATCGTGAGGATCACGCCCCGGCCCCGCTCCTTCATCCCCGGCAGGAAGCACTTCACCGCCAGGAACGTGGCCGTGAGGTTCACGTCCACCGACTGCTGCCACGCCTCCGGGGCGATCTCCTCGACCGGCCCCGGTGGGATCGGGCTGCCGCCGGCGTTGGCCACCAGCAGGTCCACCGGCCCCAGCTGGGACTCGACTTCGGCCCGCAGCGACTCGACCTGGGCGAAGTCCGTGGCGTCGGCCAGCGTGCCGATCGCCCGCCCGCCGCTCGACTCGATCCCGGACCGGACGCCCTCGACCGCCGCGCCGTCGCGGCCGTGCACGGCGACGGCGGCGCCCTCGGCGGCGAAGGCTCTGGCGATCGCGGCGCCGATCCCCCGTGAGCTGCCGGTGACCAGCGCCACGCGGCCCTCGAGCGTCCGAGCGGTCGCTTCCATGTCCGCCAGCGTACGGGTGAGCGCCACGGGCGCATATGTGGTGAAGCCTGGCCCGATGGCCTTGCCGCCCGATGTTCGGGTACGTCGAGTCGGGCCGTGCGACCCGCTCTCGACGTCGGGTCCGGCTGAGAGCCCGGAGATCGCCACCGTCGTGTCGACGTCGCGCGGGGACCGCGACCTCCGGGGCCCGGATCAGCCGCACCGAGGGTGGGCTGTTCGTGGCGAGCTACGTCGGGTATCTGACGTGGCTCCTCCTGACCCGCACCTGAGGCCGGGCCAAACTGCTGGCGCCCGGGCGGGGTCGCGGCAAGGGTCGGTCCGTGACGAAGAACTACTTCGACGAGGACGTGGCCGCCCGCTACGACGACAGCAGCGGCCCCGAGTTCGACCCCGAGGTGGTCGGCCGCACCGTGGACGTGCTGGCTGAGCTCGCAGGGGACGGCGCGGCGCTCGAGTTCGCCGTCGGCACCGGCCGGATCGCCTTGCCGCTCGCCGCCCGGGGGGTGCCGGTCTCCGGGATCGAGCTGTCCGCCGCCATGGCCGAGCGGCTCCGGGCCAAGGACAAGGCCGGACGCGTCCAAGTGACGCTGGGCGACATGGCGACGACCCGGGTCGACGGCCGCTTCCGCCTCGTCTACGTCGTGTTCAACACCATCGGGAACCTCAACGAGCAGGACGCCCAGGTGGCGTGCTTCGCCAACGCCGCCGCGCACCTCGAACCCGGCGGCTGCTTCGTGGTCGAGCTCGTCGTCCCCGACCTTCGGCGCCTCCCGCCGGGCGACGATGCTCAGGTGTTCGCCCACGCGCCGGGCTATGTGGGCTACGACCGCTACATCGATCTCGTCGCCCAGCAGGCGATGTCCCACCACTTCCATGCGGACGAGTCCGGAGTCCGCGAGGAGAGGACGCCGTTCCGGTATGTGTGGCCCTCCGAGCTCGATCTGATGGCGCGGCTCGCCGGCATGAGCCTCCGCGACCGCTGGGCCGGCTGGGACCGCTCGCCGTTCACCGGCGAGAGCCGGTCTCACGTCTCGATCTACGAGAAGCCGGATCTCTGACCCCGCGACCAGTCCTCTCGGGCGCCCGGGAGGTGATAAGCACGGCGGCCGTGACCGAGATCGGGGAGGCCATGACGCAACGGTTCGCAGGCAAGGTCGCACTCATCACCGGGGCCGGGTCGGGCATCGGTCGGGCGGTCACGCTGCGGCTCGCGGGTGAGGGTGCCTCCGTGCTCGGGGTCGACATCGACGACGCCCGGCTCGCCGAGACCCAGTGCCTGGCGAGCGAGACAGGCGGTACGGGCGGCAAGGTGTCGGTGCGGCAGGCCGATCTCGGTGAGCCGGACGAGTGCGCCGCCGCCGTCGGGGCGTGTGTCGACGAGCTCGGCCGCCTCGACGTGCTCGGCAACGTGGCCGGCATCTACCACGCCGGCCACGCCACCGACCTGACGGTCGAGCAGTACCGGCGGGTGATGAGCATCAACCTCGACGCCTGCGTCTTCCTGGCGCAGGCCGCCATACCTCACCTCCTCAGCACCGACGGCACCATCGTGAACATCGCATCGAACGCCGGGCTGCAGGGCGTGCCGTACTCGGTGGCCTACTGCGTCAGCAAGGGCGGGGTGATCCAGCTCACCCGGGCCCTGGCCGTCGAGTACCTGAAGACGTCATTGCGGGTGAACGCCATCGCCCCGGCCGGCACCAACACCAACCTGACGGCCTCGGTCCGGTTCCCCGCGGGCGTCGATCCCGACCTCGCCCGGCGCATGGGCGGCCTGCGGGGCATGGCCGAGCCCGACGAGGTCGCCGCGCTCTTCGCCTTCCTGGCGTCGGACGAGGCTCGCTCGATCACCGGCGCGATCTACACGCTCGACAACGGCCTCACCGCCAGCTGAGGGATCACCGCGCCGGCGGGCTGGGCCGGATGTTCTTGTTGTGGTGGAAGACGTTGTCGGGGTCGTACTTGGCCTTCACCTCGGCGAGCCGGCGGTAGACGTCGTCGCCGTAGGCCTCGCGCACCCGGCCGGGGTCGTCGTCGGAGTCGAGGAAGTTCACGTAGACACCGGCGCGGTGGCGCTCCAGGGCCGCCAGGAAGGCACGGGCCCATGCGGTCTCCGGGGCCCGGACGGCGTCGTCCTCCTCGGGCAGCCAGACGGCGTCGATGACGATGTTGTGGTCCGCGTCGCGCCCCGCGTAGGCGGTGGAGTCCCGGGGGGCGCGGCCGACGGCGCCTCCCAGGTGGAACATCGCCGCGTACGACCTCGGGGACGTGGCGCGGTAGGCGTGGGCGGCGACGATGTCGATGACCTCGTCGGACAGGCCCGTCAGATCGGTCGCCTTCCAGTAGTAGTGCCAGCCATGGGGGACGGTGTCGTCGATGCCGCGCTGATGGTCGACGTACAGGCACGGCCCGGCCAGGTCCACGAGCGGGCGGCCGAACTCGCGGAGCGGGCGGACCGCGCGCTCACCGTCCTCGACCGGCCCGGCGTAGCAGCTGACGACGGCGATCGCCGGCCGGAAGTGGAGGTCCTCGGCGATCGCCGGCAGCGGCGGGATCGTGCCGAGCCGGACGATGGTCCCCAGCTCGTCGGGGGCGTCGCCGGCCAGCTCGCGGTGGAAGCGGAGGACGTCCCGGGTGTCCTCGGCCGCCCAGAACACCGGTCCGGCCACGACAGTGGGGCCCACCGGGTGCAGCGCGAAGCGGAACGAGGTGACGACACCGAAGTTCCCGCCCCCGCCCCGCAGGGCCCAGAACAGGTCAGGGTGCTCGCGGGCCGTCGCCGCCACGATCTCGCCGTCGGCGGTGACCACCTCCGCCTGCACGAGGTTGTCCACCGCGAGCCCGTGCTTGCGCATGAGCCAGCCGATGCCGCCGCCCAGGGTGAGGCCGCCGACTCCGGTGTGGCTCACGATGCCGCCCGGGGTGGCGAGGCCGTGCGCCTGGGTCTCGTGGTCGACGTCGCCCCACAGAGCGCCGCCTTGGACGAGGGCCGTCCGCTCGACCGGATCGACGGACACGGCGCGCATCGCCGAGAGGTCGATCACGATCCCGCCGTCGCACCCCGCGGTGCCGGCGACGTTGTGACCCCCGCCGCGCACCGCGATCTCCAGCTCGCGAGCGCGCGCGAAGCGCACCGCGGCGGCCACGTCGGCGGGGCCGAGGCAGCGGGCGATCAGCCGCGGGCGCCGATCGACGGTCCCGTTCCACAAGGCCCGGGCGTCGTCGTAGTCCTCGTCGCCGGGGTTGATGACATCGCCCCGGAAGCCCGGAATGTGCGTCATTCGTGCTGGCATCGTTCCTCCCTTGGTCACAGGCCCCATCGCGCCAGCGACAGGGAGGGAGGAGAAGTCAGCGATCTGGACTTCGATGTAACGAATCTGGACTTCACGGCGCTCGGTCGGCGCGGGACACTGCTGTCGTGAGGACCTACGGCCAGTACTGCCCGATAGCCCGGGGCGCCGAGATCTTCGCCGAGCGGTGGACCCCGCTGATCGTCCGGAACCTGTACCTGGGCTGCGAGACCTTCGGCGAGATCCTCACCGGGGCGCCCGGGCTGTCCCGCACCCTGCTCGCCCAGCGGCTGGCGCAGCTCGAACGCCTCGGGGTGGTCGAGTCGGCCCCGAAGGCCCAGGGACGCGGGCATCGCTACCAGCTCACGACGGCGGGCCACGACCTGTTCAAGGTGTGCGAGACCCTCGGCGAGTGGGGCGCCCGCTGGCTCGAGATCGCCCCGGAGAACCTCGATCCGTTCGTGGCCCTGTGGTCGATGTGCAACGCGCTGCGGCAGGACCGACTCCCGGACCGGCGCGTGGTCGTCCGGTTGGACTTCACCGGCTACCGGCCCCACGAGCGCTACTGGTTGCTGCTCGAGCACGCCGAGGCCGAGATCTGCAAGACCTACACCGGCCTGGACGAGGACCTCTACGTCACGGCCGAGGCCGAGGCGTTCGTGAAGTGGCACGCCGGGCAGCTGTCCTGGGCGGAGGCCACCCGCGAGGCCCGGATCCGGCTCGACGGCCCGTCCTGGCTGGTTCGGGCCTTCCCGACGTGGAACGGCCGCAGCATGTTCGCCCACATCCAGCCGGATCCCGCCGCGGCCGCCGCGACCTGACCGCCCCGCGCGTCTAAGCCTGGCAGCGGCGTCGCTCGTGTGTAGGGCATGGCGGCATCGCACGCAGCGACAGCAGGAACGACGGTGAGGCTCGTGGGCAGGCAGAGACGGACCGTCGGAGCCTTCACGGCCCTCTTCGAGAGCGAGTATCCACCGCTCCTGCGCATCGCCTACGGGCTCACGGGCTCGCAGGCGGAGGCGGAGGAGCTGGTGCAGGAGGCCTTCATCCGCTGCTACCAGCGCTGGGACAGGGTCGAGAGCTACGACAACCCCGGGGCGTGGCTGCGCCGGGTGCTGCTCAACCTGGCGACGTCCCGGGGCCGGCGGCTGGCGACCGAGGTCCGGGCCCTCACCCGGCTGGGGTCGCGCCACAGCCGCGACCACGGCGGTGCGGACGAGGCGGGCGCCGGCGACGAGGTGTTCTGGGCGGCGGTGCGTCGCCTCCCCCGCCGCCAGGCCCAGGCGGTCGTCCTCTACTACGGCGACGACCTGCCCACCGAGGGCGTGGCGCGGGTGATGCGCTGCGCGGAGGGAACGGTACGGGCCCTCCTCCACCAGGCAAGGACCGGATTGGCGAAGGTGCTCGACCCCGAGGAGCAGTCATGATCGACCTCGACCAGCGTGCCCGCGAGGCGGGTGCCGGCCTTCGGGCCTGGGATCCCGGGACGCCTTTCCCCACGGCGAGCGCCGTCGCCACCCGGGCGGTGCGGCGCACCCGCCGCCGTCGGGCCGCAGCCGGGACCGTGCTGCTCGGCGCCATCGCCGGCATCGGGCTGATGTGGGGCGGCCTCCGCCACGACGGCGACAGCGTCCGCACCGGATCGGTCACCACCGCGCCATCGGACCCACACCCGCCGACCAGCGTGCCGGCCCCGTCGCCGACCACCTCGGTGGTCCCCGAGGCCACCACGCCGTCCACCCCGGTGGGCCCGAGCGAGCCTGGGCCGTCGGTCCGGACGTGTAGGGGCGAGGTCGGAGGCGTGGTCTACGAGGTCACCCTGCCCGACGTCTGGTACGTCAACGAGGCCCAGGACCGCCTCCCGCCCTGCTGGCTGTTCGCCCCCTACCCCGTCGAAGCGAGGCTGGGGCCGACCGAGGGCGATCCCGACATCAGTTCCAATGCCGTGATCTCGTTCGTCCAGCCGTACCCGCCCGATGCCCCGCCGCCGGGCAGCTTCGACCAGCGGATGGCCGACATCGCGAGCCGGGCGGACGTCCTGGACAGTCAGCGCACAACCATCGACGGCCGCCCCGCGGCCCGCTTCGAGCGCATCGCCGCCCCGGGCGACGGCCAGCCTGGAGGTGAGCGCTACACCAGGTGGTACATCGACCTTGGCGCCGTCGAGCTCTGGGTCTCGACCATGACCCCGGGCGACTCCTACGACGAGGCCGTCGCCGCCCTGGACCTCATCGTCACCAGCATGCGGTTCACCGGCTAACCGTTCCACCACCGGAGCACCCGCAGAGCGCGGAGGGTGTTCCAACGGCTCGGCGTGCCCACCGGGCCCTCGAGGTCGAAGTGGACGTCGCCGGGATGGATGCGGTCGAGCAGCCACCAGCCCTCTGGTTGCTGCTTCGACCGCACCGCCGCGACCGCCTCCGCCATCCGGGGGTCCCGGTCGGCGCCCGAGAGCCGGAAGTAGTCGAGGGCCCGCAGCACGTCGTAGTGCCAGTAGTACGGGAACGCGAAGTCGAGATACTCCGGGTTGACCACCTCGCCGGTGCTCCGGCGGCGGAACAGGCTGCGCGCCAGCAGGTACTCCTCACCGCCCTGCCGGGCCGCGCCCAGCGCCGGGGATCCGCCGGTGGCCTGCTCGAACGCCAGCAGGCCGTCGAGCACGTTGATGGTCGTGTCGAAGGAGGACCGCACCGATCCGAACTCGGCCTGGCAGTTCCAGCCGCCGTCCTCCAGACGCTCGCCGAGGATGCGCTCGACGATGGCACTCACGTCCACGCCGAGGTACGCCCCGGTCTCGATGGTCCGGCCGTTGATGCACGGCTCGACCTCGCCGTCGAAGTACCGCTGCCCGGCGTGCTCCCAGCGGCCGTTCTCCGCGACCAGCGCGGCCGCCTTGCGGGCCGGCTCCGACCCCGGGTCGAGGCCGAGGAGCTCCAGGGTCTGCAGCGTGTGCATCGTGGCGGTCCACGGCTGGCCCGGTCCACCGCCCCGGTAGCCCGCCGGGAAGCAGGCCCCGCCGGCCCAGAGCCCGTCGGGATCCTCCACCGCGAGCAGGCGCGCCCCCCAGCCCTCGTGCGGGACCCGGCCCCGCTCGGCCGCGACCTCCTCGGGCGTGGCGTCCGTCAGATCCCTCATCACCTGCCACCGGAGGGCGGGATCGCCGTCGAGCAGCCAGTCGATGACGCTCATGGCGGCAACGTAGCCCGGGATGCCGGGCGGGTTGTCGCGGTGGTTCGGCCGTGTCAGCGTGCTCCACGATGGCCGACAGGTCCAGAAGCTTCACCGTCGCATCCGCGCCACCTACGGCGACCCCGCCGAGCTGCTCGGGGTCATCGAGAGCATCCCCGGGTCGCTCGACTACTTCCTGCGCGAGCTGGAGAAGGTGAAGCTCCCTCGGGAGCGGCGCCGTCGCCCTGCCGGTCGTGGTGCTGGCGCTGCTGGTGGCCGCCTTCACCTGAGGCACCGAGTGCGGGTCAGGCGGTGTCCGGGCTCGGCTGAGGCAGCACCGGCGGTAGGCCGAAGGCGGGGAACCGGGACGAGCCGAAGGTGGTGACCTCGGCGACCTGGCCGTCCACCATGCGGATGACGTCGAGCTTGAACGCCCGGAACTCCGTGTCCTCCCACTCCCGGAGGTAGCTGCCCGCGGCGGGCAGGCGGTTGGCGGCCGTGGGCACGAGGCGCCAGTCGCCGACCTCCTCCACTCCGAAGGCGGTGACGAGCATGCGGCGGATGTTCTCCCGGCCTTCGAACAGGAAGGGGTTCGGCGGCATGGTGATGCGCGCGTCGTCCCGGAGCATGGCCGCGCTGGACTCGGCGTCGTGGGCTTCGTGGGCCTCGATGAAGCGGGCCAGCAGGTCCCGCTCCTCCGGGCTCAGCGCCGTGGCCGACCAGTCGAGCCGCCGCTCGGGCAGGTGGTCGCCCAGCGTGGCCCGGGCCCGCTGCAGGGCGCTGTTGGCCGCGGCCACGCTCACCTCCAGCAGCGTCGCGGTCTCGGCCGCCGACCAGCCGAGGACATCCCGGGCCAGCAGCACCGCCCGCTGGCGGGGCGGCAGCAGCTGCAAGGCGGCCACGAAGGTCAGCTCGATCGTCTCCCGGGACACCACCACCGCGTCCGGCTCGTCGGCCGGCGTGGCCACCTCGTCGAGCAGCCGGTCGGGATAGGGCTGGAGCCAGGGGACGTCGGCGACCGAGGTCAGTGACGGTGGCCGCCGGGACCGGTGCCGGTGGGCGTCGATGCAGGCGTTGGTGGCGATGCGGTACAGCCAGGGCCGGGCCCCCGGCCCCGAGCCGGCCTCGAAGTGATCGCGGAAGCGCCAGGCCCGCAGGAAGGTCTCCTGCACCAGGTCCTCGGCCTCGTCGTAGGACCCCAGCATCCGGTAGCAGTGCACGTGGAGCTCGCGCCGGTGCCGTTCCATCAGGACCGAGAAGGCCGAGTCGTCGAGGGTCGCGAGATCGTCGATCCCGGCACCCTACCGATCATGCGAGGACCAGGCCGCAGGTCACGTTGACGTTGGTGGCGGTGATGCCGGCGGCCCGGTCCGAGGCCAGGAACGCGGCGGTGTCGGCCACCTGGGCGATGACCGGCGCCCGCTTGAGCGTGGTCATCGACGACAGCATGGCCACCACGTCAGCCGCCTTGGGGGCGCCCTCGCCGCCCACTTCGGCCAGCTTCTCGTCGGTGAGCGTGTCGGCCACGCCCGCGGTCCACAGGTTGACGACCCGCACGCCGCTCGGGCCCACCTCGGCCGCCAGGTAGCGCGTCATGTTCTCGATGGCGCCGTCGGCCGGGCCGGTGCCCCCCATCATCGGCGCCGCGCCCTGGGACGAGCCGCTGGTGAGGCTGAGGATCACGCCCGAGCCCTGCCGGGTCATCTGCCGCGCCGCGGCCCGGGCGGTGACGAAGTTGGCCGTCAGGCCGGTGAGGACCGGGCGCACCAGGTCTTCGGTGGCGATGTCGAGGAGCGCCACGCCCTGGACGTCGCCCCGGCTCACCAAGTTGAACGACACGTCCACGGTCCCCGCCTCCTGGGCGACGGCGCGGACGTGGTCGGCCACGGCGGCCTCGTCGGTGGCGTCGAGGACGGCGTGGTCGGCCGTGCCGCCCTCGGACCGCACCGCGGCCGCGGCGGCCTCCAGCGGGGCGGCCGTGCGACCGACCAGGAACACCCGGGCGCCTTCCCGGGCGAAGGTGCGGGCCACGCCGCTTCCGAGGCTGCCCCCGCCTCCGTAGATGATGGCGCTCTTGTGCTCCAGCAACGGTGTCATGTGACGTTCAACGCCACTGGCACCGGCGAGTCATCGCTGGCGGGCGATGAGCCGATCCAGGAAGCGTTGCGCCTGCCGGGCCCGCTCGGTCGTCCAGCGGGGATCGGACCGCAGCGAGGGACCCTCGGCGCTGGGCATGACCGTCACGCCGCGAGCACGGCGGCGCAGCAGGCTGAAGCGGGGCGGCGACCCGTGACTGGCCACGGCCTCCAGCATACGGCGCCCGCTCAGTCCCAGGACGGAGGCGTAGGTGGGCGGTCGGCCTCGGTGGTGGGCCGGACGAGGAAGGCCACCGTGAAGACGGCGGCGATCAGGGAGGCCACCACCGCGAGGATGGTCCAGATGGCCTGGCGGGCATCGCCGGTGGGCCCCACCACGAGGGTGCCGGCCGCGGCGAACGGGAGGATGGCGGCCACGACGGCGAGCCGGCGCGGCCACGCGAGCAGGCGGGTGACCAGTGGGTGCTCCTCGATCCGGGCCACCAGCCCGCCCAGGGCACCGACCACGGTGAGGATCACGGCCGCACCCAGCTGCGTGCGGGTGTCCGGGGCCACCGACCCGTCGAGCGGTGTGCCCGCCACCAGCGTCTCCAGCCGCCAGGCGCCGACGACGAGGGTGACTGCGGCCGTGACGGTGGCGAACCACGCGGCCCGCAACCAGCCCCGCCGCGCCGGGCGCAGGGACCAGCGCACCTCGGCCACGCCCTGCTCCAGCCCCCGGGACCGCAGGGCGATGCGCAGGTGGTCTCCCGGGTCGACGTCGATGCAGGCCAGGTCGTCCTCGCCGGACCCGGCCCACAGCGTGGCCACCGGCACGTCGACGCCGTGGGGCAGATCGGCCTCGAAGTGGTAGCTCTCGCCGCTGAACAGGCCCTCGGCCGGCGACGCCGCCCGGCGGGGGATCCAGCACAGCGCGGCCATCGGGCCGCGGGGCCACGGCTCGCGGGCCAGCTCGGTCAGCTCCTCGTAGGAGAACTTGACGATGCGCTGCGTGCCGGGCGGGTCGTAGACGAGGGTGAGCAGCAGGAACTGGTCGGTCAGGCGGTCGAGGACCAGGGCGAAGATATCGTCGGCCCGGAGCACCTCCCGCTGGCCGTCGCCGGTGAGGAACCCGGTGCGGGCCGCCTCCCGGTCCCCACCGGGGCCGGTCACGCAGGTGGCGATCTCCTCGGCCACGTCCTCGTCCAGCGGCTCGCCGAGCAGCCCCTCGGCCCAGGCGATCATCCCGGTCACGGTGAGGAGGCCCTGGTGCCGGCGGGTGAGGATCGGCATCGACGTACCGGACTCGTCCCGGCAGTTGAAGTTGACCAGCGTCTCCTTGTGCAACGTCGCCAGCGGCACCAGCCGGAACCGGGTGTCGTCCACCGTGATCTCGGGCGCCGTCGACGGCAGCGTGAAGTGGACGCTCTGCTGGCGCCGGAACGTGGTCTCGTCGCGGTAGTCGAGCGTGTCTACCCGGCGGTGAACCCAGTCGGGCTGGGCGATGAGCATCCGCACCGCGGCGAGCCCCGCCGCCCCCGTGGCCAGGGCGGCGGCCAGCAGGTCGCTGGGCCACATCTCACCCGCGCCGGCGTCCTCACGGTTGTCGTGCGCTTCCTCTTCCCCGACCGTGCCGGTCACGGTCCGGAGGCTAGGGGCTACGGCTGAGGTGGCCGGTGCATGCGGACGACCCCATCGTGCATGGCGGCTCGGGCCACGCCCTCGGCCACGCGGGGCGCCACCCGGACGTCGAACACCGACGGGACCACGTGGTCGGGTGCCAGCTCGTCGTCGGCCACGCAGGCGGCGATGGCCTGGGCCGCGGCCAGCTTCATGCCCTCGGTGATGGAGGTGGCGGCGACGTCCAGCGCGCCCCGGAAGATGCCCGGGAACGCGAGCACGTTGTTGATCTGGTTCGGGTAGTCGCTGCGCCCGGTGGCGATGACCCGGGCGATGCCGTCGGCGTCCTCGGGGGTGATCTCGGGGTCGGGGTTGGCCAGCGCGAACACGATCGGGTCGGTGGCCATGGCGCGAAGGTCGGCCGCGGTGACGAGGCCGGGGCCCGACACGCCGATGAACACGTCGGCGCCCGGCAGCATCTGGGCCAGCGTGCCCTCCCGCCGGTCGGGGTTAGTGTTCTCCGCGAACCACAGCTTGGCCACGTTGAGGTCGTCGCGGCCGGCCCAGATGGCGCCCTTGCGGTCGACGCCGATGATGTCCTCCACCCCGGCCTGCAGCAGGATCTTGCTGATGGCCACGCCGGCGGCGCCCACGCCCGCGATGACCACCTTGAGGTCGGCCATCTTCTTGTCGACGATGCGGAGCGCGTTCTCCAGGGCGGCCAGCGTGACCACCGCGGTGCCGTGCTGGTCGTCGTGGAACACCGGGATGTCGAGCAGCTCCTTGAGCCGCTCCTCGACCTCGAAGCACTCGGGGGCGGCGATGTCCTCCAGGTTGATGCCGCCGAAGGTGGGGGCGATGCGCTGGACGGTCTCGACGATCTCGTCGGCCGAGGAGACGTCGATGCACACCGGGAAGCCGTCGACCCCGGCGAAGTGCTTGAACAGCAGCGCCTTGCCCTCCATCACCGGCAGGGCCGCCTCGGGGCCGATGTTGCCGAGGCCCAGCACCGCGGTGCCGTCGCTGACGATGGCGACCGTGTTCTTCTTGATGGTGAGGTCGTGGACCCGGTTCGGCTCGGCGGCGATGGCGTTGCACACCCGGGCCACGCCCGGCGTATAGGCCATGGACAGGTCGTCGCGATCGGCCACTGGCATGCGGGCCAGGACTTCGATCTTGCCTCCGTCGTGCATGAGGAACGTGCGGTCGAGGCACTCGAGCACCTCGCACCCCTCCAGCCCGTCGGCCGCGGCCCGCACCTGCTCGATGTGCTGGGTGCTACGGCAGTTGATGACCAGGTCTTCTTCGAGGACCGGACCGCGTACGTCGAAGCCACCGATGGCGGCGATGTTGCCGCCGGCGTCGCCTACGGCGGTAGCGAGGCGGCCGAGAGAGCCGGGACGGTTGTCGAGACGGACCCGGAGGCGGATCGAATAGGCAGCGGTCGGAAGAGCCACGGAGCGACGCTACTCGCCGTCGCGCGCGTCACTACAAGCGGATTCGCAAGCGTCCCCACAGGGGTACCCTCGGACGCGATGCCCAGCGTGTTCGAGGTGTTGACAGCCGACGGATTCGAGCAGGTGGCCTACTGCCACGATGCGTCAACCGGCCTCCGAGCCATCGTGGCCATCCACTCGACCGCGCTCGGGCCGGGGCTGGGCGGCACCCGGTTCTATCCCTACGCCTCCGAGGACGACGCCCTGGTGGACGTGTGCCGGCTGGCCAAGGGCATGACCTACAAGCACGCGGTGTGCGGCAACGACCTGGGCGGCGGGAAGGCCGTCATCCTCGGCGACCCGGCCAAGCTGCGCAGCGAGGCGCTGTTCCGGGCCTACGGCCGCTTCGTCGAGGGCCTGAGCGGGCGCTACCTCACCGCCGAGGACGTGGGCACCACCCAGGCCGACATGGACGTCATCAGCCGGGAGACCCGCCACGTCACCGGGGTCAGCGAATCGCTGGGCGGCTCCGGCGACCCCTCCCCCGCCACCGCCTGGGGCGTGCTGTGGGCCATGAAGGCGGTGGCCGAGCGGCTGTGGGGCACACCCTCGCTCAGCGGGCGGCATGTGTGCATCGCCGGGGTCGGCAAGGTAGGCGCGGCGCTGGCCGAGCACCTGGCGGCGGAGGGCGCCAAGCTGACGGTGGCGGACGTCAAGCGCGCCGCGGTCGACACGGTGGTGACCCGGGACGGGGCGAAGCCGGTGACGCCCGAGAGCGCCCACACGGTGGCGTGCGACATCTTCTCGCCCTGCGCGCTCGGGGCGGTGCTCAACGCCGCCACCATCCCCGAGCTGCATTGCGATGCGGTGGTCGGCTCGGCCAACAACCAGCTCGCCGAGGACGAAGACGCCGAGCGGCTGCGGGACCGGGGCATCGTCTACGCCCCCGACTTCGTCGCCAACGCCGGAGGTGTCATCAACATCGCCGAGGAGCCTCACGGCTACGACCGCCAGCGGGCCTACGACCGCATCCGCACCATCCACGACACGCTGCTGAGGGTGTTCGACCGGGCCGAGGCCGACGGCACCACCACCGCGGCCGCGGCCGATCTGCTGGCCGAAGAGCGCATCGCGTCGGTGAGCCACACGCAGCTGATCCGCACCGGTCGCTGAGCGTTCGCGGTCCCGTAACCGGGGGCCGTGACTAGGGCGTTCGCGGCTCGATTAGCGTCCCGGTGTGGCCATCGTCCTCGTGATCGTCATCGTGGTCGCCGTAGCGGCCTGCGCCTTCCTGGTCCGGGCCCGGGGCGAGGTGCAAGCCAAGCTCGACCAGTCCGAGGCCCGGGCGCGGGAAGCGGCGACCCGGCTCGTGGCCGTGACCGCCGAGCGGGACGAGCTGGCCGGGTCGACGGAGTGGCTCACGGCCACCAACACCCGCCTCCAGGCCGACGCCGACCGCCAGCGGGAGCGGGCCGACGACCTCAAGGCCCGCCTGGCGGCAGCCACCGCGGCCGGCGGCGACGGGCTGTGGCAGCTGTTGCTCGCGCATCTCACCCGGCGCTGGGCGGCGATGGTCGGAGTGCCCCCCGAAGGGCGGACGGTCGTGGACGGGACCGGGGGTGCCCAGCTGGCCGAGGCGCTGTCCCGCGAGGTCGAGCGCCTGCGGGAGGAGGTCGGCGTCGACGTCGACCTGGAGGCCGCGGGCGACGGTCCCCGGCTGGGCGACGATCCCGCCGACCGGGTGCCGGTCCTGCTGGCCGCGGTGGAGCTGCTCGGTGTGCTGGCCGCGTCATGCCAGCAGGTCACGGTCGAGCTGGGCGAGAGCCTGGTGCTCGTGGGCGAGGGGCGGCTCGACCCCGGCGACGAGCTGGCCGCAGCGCGGGACCGGGTGGCGGCGGCGGGCGTGAGCGTCGGGCCGGTGGTGGTGGACGACGAGGACGACGAACGCGTCGAGATAGCCCTGCACCCCATGGCCGTGCGGTCGGCGGACTGACCCCGCGACGGCGCGGGAGCGCTAGGCGACGTCGCGCTCGTAGGGGAAGCCGAGGTCGGGGGCGGTCACCAGGGCCCGCACCGGCAGGCCCACCTCGGCGGCCAGCGCCTCGACGGTGCCGCCGCGGTCGACCACCGGGATGAGGAGGACCGGCTCGGCGCCCAGGGCCCGCACCACGTCGGCCGCCTCCAGCATCGACACGCCCCGGGTCACCGCGTCCTCGGTGATGGCGACCCTGTCGCCGGGCTCCAGGGCGCCCGCCAGCCGGCCGCCACCGCCATGGTCCTTCTCTTCCTTGCGGACGCTGAAGGCCCGCAGCGGGCGCCCGCGGGTGGCCGCCACTGCGGCCGTGGCGAAGGCGGCCGCGTCGGCCCCCATGGTCAGCCCGCCGATGGCGGTCACGTCGTCCGGCAAGGCCGCCAGCAGGGCATCGGCCACCAGCAGCATGCCCTCGGGCCGGCATGTCGTCTGCTTCACGTCGATGAACCAGCGGCTGTGCTTGCCCGACTTGAGCACGAAGTCGCCTTCCCGCACGGAGTGGCGGAGCAGGTGCTCGACCAGGGCCGCGGGCGTGCTCATCCGAGGTGGACTGTACGTCCGGGCGGGCCCGCCTCGGCCTCGAATATCCGGCCGATCTCGGCCGCGGCGAGGCCGGCGTCCCGGAGGAGGCTCAGGGCCCGCGCCACGTCCTCGGGCGGGACCACCGCCACCATGCCGATGCCCAGGTTGAACACCCGGGCCATCTCGTCGTCACCGATGTCGCCCAACCGCTGGATCTCGCCGAACACCCGGGGCGCCTCCCAGGCGGACCGGTCCAGCTGCGCATCCACGCCCTCGGGCAGCACCCGGGGCACGTTGCCCACCAGCCCGCCGCCGGTGATGTGCGCCAGGGCCCGCACGTCCACGTCGCCCAGCAGCCGGGTGACGGCCGGGGCGTAGATCACCGACGGCCGCAGGAGCTCGTCGGCCACCGTGTGGCCGGGGAACAGCTCGTCGTCGAGCGCCAGCCCGGCCCGCTCGAACAGCACCCGCCGGGCCAGCGAGTAGCCGTTGGACCGCAGCCCGGGCGAAGGCAGGCCCAGCACCACGTCGCCCGGCCGGGCCGTGGACCCGGTGAGGATGCGATCCCGCTCGACCACGCCCACCGCGAAGCCAACCAGGTCGAACTCGCCCGGCTCCATGGCGCCGGGGTGCTCGGCCATCTCTCCGCCCACGAGGGCGCAGCCAGCCTGGCGGCAGCCCTCGACCACGCCGGTCACGAGCGCGTCGATCTGGTCCGGATCCAGGACGCCGACCGAGATGTAGTCGAGGAAGAACAGCGGGGCCGCCCCCTGGCACACGATGTCGTCCACGCACATGGCCACCAGGTCGATGCCGATGGTGTCGTAGCGGCGGGCCGCCCGGGCCACCATGGCCTTGGTCCCCACGCCGTCGGTGGACGAGACCAGCACGGGGTCCCGGTAGCCCGCGGGCACGCTCACCAGTCCGCCGAACCCGCCGATGTCGCCCAGCACCTCGGGCCGGTAGGTGGAGCGCACTTTGTCGCGGATGCGCTCGACCGCGGCCTCGCCCGCGGCGATGTCGACCCCCGCGGCGCGGTAGGTCTCCCCCATCACGCCCGCCTCACGCAGTGGTGCCGTCGAGCACAGGCTGGACGATGGACTCGCTGGTCGGCAGCTCGTTGTCCTCCAGCACGTGCTTGCGCAGGGTGAGCGGCACCTCCACCGGGTAGTTGCCGGTGAAGCAGGCGTCGCAGAACCCCGCCCCCGCGGCGCCGGTGGCGGCCACCAGGCGGTCCAGGCTGAGGTAGGCCAGCGTGTCGACGTCGAGGTACTCGCGGATCCCGTCGATGTCGAGGTTGTAGGCGAGCAGCTCGGTGCGGTCGCCGGTGTCGATGCCGTAGAAGCACGACCACCGCACCGGAGGTGAGGGGATGCGCAGGTGGACCTCGGTGGCGCCCGCCTCCCGCAGCATGCGGACGAGCTGGTGCTGGGTGGTGCCCCGCACGATCGTGTCGTCCACCACCACCAGCCGCTTGCCCTCGATGTTCTCCCGCAGCGGGTTCAGCTTCATGCGCACGGCCCGGGCCCGCATCTCCTGGCTGGGGGCGATGAAGCTGCGGCCGATGTAGCGGTTCTTGACGAGGCCCTGGCCCAGCGGAATGCCGCTGGCGCGGGCGAATCCCTCGGCCGCGGGCACGCCCGACTCAGGCACGCCCATCACCATGTCGGCATCGACCGGGGCATGGGCGGCCAGCTGCTCGCCCATGCGGATGCGGGCCTGGTGGACGCTCTGGCCGTAGAGGCGGCTGTCCGGGCGGGCGAAGTAGACGAACTCGAACAGGCACAGGTGGGGATCGGCGGTGGGGCCGAACGGGTGGAGCTCCCGCACGCCGCTCTCGTCGATCACCACCATCTCGCCGGGGTCGAGCTCGCGTTCGAACTTGGCGCCCACGATGTCGAGCGCCGGCGTCTCGGACGCCAGCACATGGCCGCCGTCGGGCAGCCGGCCCAGGCACAGGGGACGGAACCCGTGCGGGTCACGCACGCCGATGGCACGGGTCTGGTCCATGATCACCAGCGAGTACGCGCCCTCGAGGCGGGTGACGACATGGGCGACGGCTCGTTCCAGCCCGTCGTCGTCCGTCCCGTCGCCACCGGCCGGCTCTTGGGCCAGCTCGGCGGCGATGAGCTCGGCCACCAGGTCGCTGTCGCTGGTGACGGTGCCCGGCAGCATCCCGGCCTCGGTCACCAGGGCCTCGGTGTTGACCAGGTTGCCGTTGTGGCCGAGGGCGAACATGCGGTCACCCACCGACCGGTAGGCGGGCTGGGCGTTGCGCCAGGTCGAGGACCCGGTGGTCGAGTAACGGCAGTGGCCGATGGCCAGGTGCCCGTGGAGGCCGGCCAGCGTGCGGTCGTTGAACACGCTCGCCACCAGGCCCTGGTCCTTCACGACGGTGAGCAGCTCGCCGTCGCTGACGGCCATGCCCGCCGCCTCCTGGCCGCGGTGCTGCAAGGCGAAGAGGCCCAGGTAGGTGAGGGACGCGACCGACTGGCCCGGGGCATGGACGGCGAAAACACCGCACGCCTCGCGGAGGCTGTCTTCGTCGGCACCACCGCCAGGTCCGTCGATCACGGTCCCAGTCTGCCCGGTGCGGCACCCCTATCGGCGAAACCGCCTTCCGTGGTGCTCTAGCCTGGTCGGTCGATGCTTCTCGACCTGCGGTCACCGACCGTGCGCAAGCTGGCGAAGTACTCGGCGGCGTCCGTGGTGGCGATCTGCGTCGGGCAGCCGGTCTTCTGGATCTGCAACGGCCTGCTCGGCTGGGACGCGATCGTCTCCAACCTCGTGTCGGTGTCGTGCGGCGCGGTCCCCAACTACCTGATCAACCGGCGCTGGACCTGGAGCCAGACCGGCAAGAACCGGCTGTGGGGCGAGATCGTCCCGTTCTGGGCCATGTCGGCGCTGGGGCTGATCATGTCGCTGCTGTTCGTCCACTACGCGGACGAGCGCTGGCACTCCACTCCCATCAACGCCCTCGCCCAGCTCACCGGGTTCGGCGTGGTGTGGCTGGCCAAGTTCCTGGTCCTGGACAAGGTGATGTGGCGCATCGTCCGCGAGGTCCAGCCCGAGGTGGCCATAGACGAGGCCGAGGCCGGCCTGATCGGCGCCCTGAACCTGGACGGCACCCGCGGCGAGCCTCCGCTCCCCGGCGCCCAGCCCAAGTCCAACGGCGCGACGCCGAGCGGGTCCGAGGTCGTGCCCGAGGAGTCGCGCCGGCCCTAGCCCTGGGTCGTGCCCTGGCCGAGCAGGTCGGGGAGGCGGCCGCGCCATGCCGCGATGGCTTCCGCCAGGTCGACATCCAGCGCGGCGGACGGCTGGCCCTCGACCGTCACGCGGGCGCCGCCGGCCTCGCCCACCATGACGGCCGGGACGCCGGCGGCGGTCAGGCGGCGGCCGACCTCGCCCGCGGCCGCCGGATCGATGGCCAGCACGAAGCGGCTGGGGGACTCGCCGAACAGCCACCGATGTCCGGAGGCCTCCGCCTCCGGCGGGACGGTGATCCGGGCCCCCACGCCGCGGGCCACCGCCATCTCGGCCAGGGCCAGGGCGAGCCCGCCGTCGGCCGTGTCGTGCACGCCCAGGACCAGCCCGTCGATCACGAGGTCGCGCACGGCGTCGCACGCCCGCCGGTGGGCGTCGAGGTCGAGGGCCGGCGGCGTGCCGCGCTTGTGGCCCCGGCGCCAGGCCCAGCGCGAGCCCGACAGGGTGTCGGGATCGTCGCCCACGACCACGATGCGGGTGCCGTCCACGAGGCCCACTCCCGGTGGCGCCACCGCCAGCCGGTCGATCATCCCCACCACCGCCACCACCGGGGTGGGGTCGATGTCGTGGCCCCGGGACTCGTTGTAGAGGCTGACGTTGCCGCCCACGACCGGCAGGCCCAGCGCCCGGCAGGCGTCGCCCATGCCGTCGATGGCCTCGGACAGCTGCCACATGGTCTCGGGATGGGTGGGATTGCCGAAGTTGAGGCAGTTGACCAGAGCCAGTGGCCGGGCGCCCACACACGCGAGGTTGGCGACCGCCTCGGCCACCACCAGCGCGGTGCCCTGCCGGGGATCGAGGGCACACCAGCGATGGTTGCCATCGGCGGTCAGGGCCAGGCCGCGCCCGGTGTCGGCTCCGGTCACCGGATGCTTGAGCCGCAGCACGGTGGCATCGCCCCCCGGCCCCTCCACGGTGTTGAGGAACAGCTGGCTGTCGTACTGGCCCGAAACCCACGACGTGTCGCACAGCATGTCGAGCATGTCGGCGCCGGGATCGGTGGGCTCGGGCAGGGCCGCGTCGGCGCTGTCGGCCAGGCGGTCGGACCGGTCGGCGGGCTCGGCCCGGGGGCGGTCCAGCAGCGGGGCGTCCTCGTGCAGCGAGGCGGCGGGTAGGTCGGCCAGGACATCGCCGTCGGGCCGGTCCAGGACGCGGAGCTGCCCACCCGCGGTCACGGTGCCGACCACCGCCGCGGTGATCTCCCAGCGGTCGCAGATGGCGATCACCGAGTCGAGGTGCTCGGGCTCGACGATGGCGAGCATCCGCTCCTGGCTCTCGCTGGTCAGCACCTCGAACGGCTCCATGCCCGTCTCCCGCTGGGGGACCTCGGACACATACACGTCCATGCCCACGCCGCCCCGGCTGGCGGTCTCGCTGGTGGCGCAGGTCAGGCCCGCGCCCCCGAGGTCTTGGATGCCCACCACGAGGTTGGCATCGAGCATCTCCAAGCAGGCCTCGATGAGCCGCTTCTCCTCGAACGGGTCGCCCACCTGCACACTGGGACGCTTGGCCGCGTCAGCTTCGTCGTCGCTGAATCCGGCCGACGCCAGCACCGACACACCCCCGATGCCGTCGCGCCCGGTGGTGGAACCGAACAGCACGGCGAGGTTGCCTACGCCCGACGCCCGGCCCAGCACCAGCCGTTCCACCGGCAGGACACCGAGACAGAACACGTTCACGAGCGGGTTGTCCTGATACGTCTCGTCGAACACCGTCTCACCGCCCACAGTGGGAACGCCGACGGAGTTGCCATAGCCGCTGATGCCGGACACGACACCTTCGGCGATCCAGCGGCTGCGGGGGTCGGACAGCGGGCCGAAGCGCAGCGGGTCCATCAGCGCGATGGGCCGGGCTCCCATGGTGAAGACGTCGCGGAGGATGCCGCCGATGCCGGTGGCCGCACCCTGATAGGGCTCGATGGCCGACGGGTGGTTGTGGCTCTCGATGCGGAACGCGACCGCGATTCCGTCGCCCGCGTCGACCACCCCGGCGTTCTCTCCCGGCCCGACCAGCACGGACGGGCCTTCGGTGGGCAGGCGCCGCAGATGCAGCCGGCTGGATTTGTACGAGCAGTGCTCGGACCACATGACCGCGTACATCGCGAGTTCCAGGTGATTGGGGGCGCGACCGAGGATGCGCTCGATGGCGGCGGCCTCGTCGTCGGTGAGCCCGAGGGCCCGGTGGATCGGCTCGTCGGTGGGCACGCTGTCAAGATAAGGGACCCGAGGCCATCCCCCGCGCAAGCACGCGGAGCGCGCTGACCGTCACGATCCGGCGCCCGCCGAGTCTGGCTCAATGGGTGTCGTCCCAGGCCGGGGAACCTTACAAATAGCGTTCCCGATCAAAGCGAAATATGCTTCCCGCATGGCCGAGTCAACCCGCAAGCGCACCCCCATGAGCAACCAGCACAAAGCCGCGCTGGCCGAGGGCCGAGATCAGGGCCGGGCCGTCCGGCGTTACCTCGAAGCGCTGGAAGCCCACAAGCCCCGCCGCGGCCGCAAGCGCACCCCGGAATCCATGAAGAAGCGCCTCGCCGCCGTGGAAGCTGAGATCGCTGTCGCCGACCCCCTGAAGCGTGTCCACCTCGTGCAGGAGCGCTTCGATCTGGAGTCCGCCATCGAAGCCAGCGAGTCAAAGGTCGACCTCGACCAGCTCGAAAAGGACTTCGTGAAGTCGGCCGCCCCCTACAGCGACCGCAAGGGCATCACGTACTCGGCCTGGCGGGAGGTGGGCGTGCCCGCCAACGTGCTCGAGAAGGCCGGGATCAGCCGCCGGGCCTGACGGCCACGCCGGCGGTCACCAGCAGCGACCTCAGCAGCGGCACGCCGTCGGTGGAGCCCAGCAAGGTGTGGCTGGCGCGCTCGGGGTGGGGCATGAGCCCCACCACGTTGCGGCCTGCAGAGCACACGCCCGCAATGTCGTCGACCGACCCGTTGGGGTTGTCGACGTAGCGGAACACCACCCGGTCCTCGGCGCGCAGCTCGGCCAGGGTTTCGGGCTCGCAGGTGTAGTTCCCCTCGAAGTGGTTGATGGGGATGTCGAGCGTCGTCCCCACCTCGACCCCGGTCGTCAACGCCGTCCCCCCGGCCTCGACCCGGATGGTGGCCGGCCGGCACAGGAACTTGAGGCCCGCGTTCTTCTGCAGCGCCCCGGGCAGCAGCCCGGCCTCGCACAACACCTGGAACCCGTTGCAGATGCCGACCACCGGACCGCCCGCGGCCGCGTGGGCCCCGACGGCCTGCATGACGGGCGAGAAGCGGGCGATGGCCCCGGGTCGCAGGTAGTCACCGTGGGCGAAGCCGCCCGGCAGGACGACGGCGTCGACCCCGCCGATTCCGGCATCGCCGTGCCACAGCAGGCGGGCCTCCCCGCCCAGGCCGCGCACGGCCTCGGCCACGTCGAGCTCGCAGTTGGAGCCGGGGAAGACGACGACGCCGACGACCGCGGGCATCAGGTCGCCACCGCCGCGCTCGCGGTGATGGTGGCGCTGTAGTCCTCGATCACGGGATTGGTGAGGAAGCGCCGGCACATGTCGTCGACCTCGGCCCGGGCGGTGGCCTCGTCCGCGCTGTCGAGCACGAAGCGGAACGCCTTGCCCACCCGGACCTGCGACACGCCGTCGAAGCCGAGCGCGGGCAGCGACCGCTCGATGGTCGCCCCCTCGGGGTCGGCGACGCCCTCCCGCAGGCTGGTCTCGACCAGCACCGAGAACTCCATGCGCTCAGCGTACGCGGCCGGTGTCCGGAGGCGTGACTCCCCGGAACTCGGGCCCGTGGAGGACGGGGGCTACGGCCTCGGCATCGAGCGCGGCCGCGGCCTCGACGTCGTCGGACCAGTCCCACGCCACGAGCTGGCGGCCCGACGCCGAGGTGGTCAGCCAGGTGCCCAGGTCGTCGCAGGCGGC
>DASRJN010000007.1:0-4451 GCA_035649455.1 Acidimicrobiales bacterium | reverse complement strand
GTCGCTGCGCGCTGCCCTACCCCGTGGCCGGCACCCTGCTCGCCGGCGCGGACGGGCGGCCCTTCGCGGTCGTGCCGGACCGGGCCGCCCGCGTCGACCACGGGGACCTGTTCGGCGAGTGGCGGATCACCCGGCTGGCCGGGCCGGTGACGGTGGCCACGCGCCCCGACGGCGCTCGCGGGCTCGGATCGCGGCTGGGACCGTTCGTGACGGACCTGGTCGAGGCGGGACAGAACGGGGCCGGGGACAGCGACGCCGGCGGGGACGTGGCCCTGCACCTGGCGCTGACTGCGTGCTCGGTGCTGGGGACCGTCGACCGGGCGGTGGAGCTGGCGGTCGACCACGTGAACGGGCGCATCCAGTTCGGCAAGCCGATCGCGGCGTTCCAGTCCGTACAGTTCGCGCTCGCGGACGCCGCAGTGGCGGTGTCCGGCCTGCGGGAGCTGGCTCACTACACCCTGTGGCGCCCCACGCTGGTCGACGCGCTCGCCCTGCGGGTGCACGCGTTGGACGTGGCGCGGTCCGTCCTGAGGACGACGCAACAGCTCCACGGCGCGGCCGGCGTGTGCGACGAGTACGACATCTCCGTCCTCATCCGCCTGGTCCAGCCCGCCCTTCGCCTGCCCTGGGGCGCCGAGCGCAGCGCCGAGGAGCTGGCCGCGGCCATCGGGCGGGACGGCTTCGACGGCCTGTTCGAGCACGGCGGCAGCGCCGGGTGACGACCTTCGCGGGGCCGCCGCTCGACCGCGTGGAGGGCGTGGGTGCCCTGACGCTGGGCGGCTTCCTCGCCGAGGTGGCCGGGCGGTTCGGTCCCAACGAGGCGCTGGTGTCGGACGAGGCCCGCTGGACCTACGCCGACCTCGACCGGGAGGCGACCCGCATCGCGGCCGGGCTGGTGGCGGCGGGGGTGAAGCCGGGCGAAGGCGTCGGCATCCTGATGGGCAACCGACCCCAGGCCGTGGCGGCCATCTTCGGGGCGGCGAGGGCGGGTGCGGTCGCAGTGCTGCTGTCGACGTTCGCGCCGCGGCCGGAACTGGCCTACATGCTCGAACGGGCCGAGGTCACAGTGGCGCTGACCCAAGAGCGCGTGGCCTCCCGGCGTCCGGGCGACGACCTGACCGCCCTGGCGCCCGGGAGGGTCGCGGTGCTGGGCAAGTCCTCCTGGGACGACCTGCTCGCGGCGGGCGCGGGCCCGCTGCCGGAGGTCGACCCCGAGGACGACGCGCTCGTCATCTTCAGCTCAGGGACCACCGACCGGCCCAAGGCCATGCTCCACTGCCACCGCGCGCCCACCCGGCAGTTCTGGGTGCAGGCGCAGATCTTCGGCCGCCATCCGGGCACCCGCATGTTCAGCGCCCTGCCCCTGTTCTGGACCGCGGGCCTCAACACGGCCATGGGATCGACCCTGGCCGCCGGGGGCTGCTGGGTCATGCAGGAGACGTTCGATCCGGGCACGGCCCTGGCGATGATGGCCCGCGAGAAGGTGACCGAGCCGTACACCCTCCCCCACCAGACGAGGGCGCTCGCCGAGCACCCGGACTGGGACACAACGGACCTGTCCTCCCTGCGCTGCGTCTACGGCAAGTCGGCGTTCGCCCGCCATCCGAGCGTGACCGGCGACCCCGCCTGGTTCATGCCCGTCGGCTACGGGCTGTCCGAGACCTGCGCCTTCTTCTCGTCCCACCCCTCCACCACGACGCGCGAGGTGGCCAAGGAGAGCATGGGCCCGCTGCTGGCCGGCAACGAGCTGCGGGTCGTCGACCCGACCACCGGTGCCGCCCTGGGCGTGGGCGAGTGGGGTGAGTTGGCGGTCCGGGGCCCGACGCTGATGCGCCGCTACCTCGGCCGGACGCCGGAGGAGTGCTTCGACGCCGGCGGCTTCTTCCGCACCGGCGACGTGGGCTGGGTCGACGCCGACGGCAACTTGCACTACGAGGGCCGGCGCACCGAGATGATCCGCACCGCCGGGGCCAACGTCTCGCCGGCCGAGATCGAGGTCCAGCTGCGCGCCTGCCCGGACGTGAAGCTGGCCCGCATCGTCGGCGTGCCCGACCCTCGGGTGGACCAGATCGTCGTGGCCTGCATCGTGCGCACCGACGGCTCGGACGCAGGCGAGGCCGACATCCAGGCCTTCCTGCGCGAGCGGGTGTCGAGCTACAAGGTCCCCCGCCACGTGCTGTTCTTCGCCGACGGCGAGATCCCCATGACCGGCAGCGAAGCCAAGGTGCGCGACGACGGGCTGCTCGCCCTCGTGGCGGACAGGCTGAACGGAGAGCCATGAGCATCACCCAGGACGACCGCGCGCCGACGCTCGACGCGTCGGACCTCGACCGCTACATGGGCGTGCCCATGCAGCCGGGCGAGCTCAAGGAGCCGGTCGCGGTCAACGACATCCGGCGCTGGGCGCAGGCGATGCACTACCCCAACCCGCTCCACTACGACGAGCGCTGGGCGGCCGAGAGCCGCTTCGGGCACATCGTGGCGCCCCAGTCGTTCACGGTGGCCACCGACACCAGCCACGGCGCCTCGCCCGCGCAGGTGGGGAAGATCCCCGGATCGCACCTGATCTTCGGGGGTGACGACTGGTGGTTCTTCGGCGCCCGGATCGAACCCGGCGACCACATGGTGTGCCACCGCATGCCCTTCGACTACCGGGTCACCGACACCAGCTTCGCCGGCCCGACCTGCTTCCAGCGCGGCGACACGCTGTACATCAACCAGCGGGGCGAGCGGGTGGCGCTCCAGCGCTCGACGTCGATCCGGTACCAGGTGCGGACCGCCCAGGAGAAGCAGCACTTCTCCGAGCCGACCGACCCGGACTGGAGCGACGACCAGCTGGAGGACCTGGAGAAGCGCAAGCTGGCCTTCATCGACCAGATCCAGGCCCTGGGCCACGACCCCCGGACCTTCGAGTCGGTGGCGGTCGGCGACCGCCTGGCCGAGCACGTGCTCGGCCCGCACAGCCTGGCCAGCTTCACCACCGAGTGGCGGGCCTTCCCCATGACCACCTGGGGCGCCACCGCCAAGGGCCCCACCACGGTGCGGGCCGAGGAGCTCGGCTACACCAAGGAGATGGCGGGCTACGAGGGCGACCGCCGCATGGAGCGCCTCAACCCCGAGCTGACCGACGGCGCCTACTACGGCCCCTCGCGCGGCCACCTCCAGCCCCGCTGGGCCAAGCACGTCGGCATGCCCCGGGGCTACGGCTACGGCGCGTCGATGGGCGCATGGATCCTCGACTACGTGGCCGCCTGGGCCGGCGAGTGGGGCTTCATCACCCACTCCTCGGCCCAGTACCGCAGCCCCGCCTTCACCGGCGACGCCACCTTCCTGGCCGGCGAGGTGGTCGACACCCGGGTGGAGCGCAAGCGCCGCCACCTCGCCACCGTGCGCGTCGAGCTGCGCAACCAGGACGACGCGGTGATGGCCAAGGCCACGGTCGAGGTCGAGCTTCCCTCCGACCGTGAGGATCTCGGCGTCGGTGGCTGAGCGGGTCATCCTCGCCACCGCCCCGTTGCGAGGGCCGGGCCTCGACGCCTTGCGCGAGCTGGGCGAGGTCGTGCTCGACCCCTGGATCGACCACCAGCCGCTGCGGCTGTACTCGGCCGAGCAACTGGCGGCCCGGGCGACCGAGGTGGGGGCCACGGTGCTGATCTGCGAGGCGGACCGTTGCGCCGGCCCCGTCCTCGACCTGCCGCTGGAGGCCATCGGCGCCACCCGCGGCGACCCCACCAACGTGGACCTCGCGGGCGCCACGGCCGCGGGGATCCCGGTGCTGCGAGCCCCGGGCCGCAACGCCGACGCGGTGGCCGAGCTGACCGTGGGCCTGCTGCTGGCCGCCACCCGGGGCCTGGTGGCGGCCGACCGGGACGTGCGGGAGGGCGAGGTCTACCGGGACGGCTCCATCCCCTACCAGCGCTACCGGGCCTGGCAGCTGGCGAGCCGCACCGCGGGACTGGTGGGCCTGGGCGCGGTGGGCCGCGCCACCAGATGGCGCCTGGAAGGCCTGGGGATGCGGGTGATCGCCAGCGACCCGTACGCGGCCGATGCCAGCCACGACCTCGACGACCTGCTGGCCGAGGCCGACGTCGTGTCGATGCACGCCGCGGTCACGCCCGACACGGTGGGGCTCATGTCGGAGAAGCGCTTCGCGGCGCTGAGGGAGGGTGCGGTGTACGTCAACGCGGCCCGGGCCGCCCTGCACGATCTCGATGCGCTGACGAGCGCGCTGGCCTCGGGACATCTGGCCGCCGCCGGCCTCGACCACTTCGAGGGCGAGACGCTCGCCCCCGACCACCCGCTGGTGGGGATGCCCAACGTCGTGCTCACGCCCCACATCGGCGGGGCCACGTACGACACCGAGGCCAACCACACCCTGCTCATGGCCGAGGGCCTCGCGGCCCTGGTGCGAGGCGAGGCGCCGGCCAACCTGGCCAACCCGGAGGTGCTGG
>DASRJN010000006.1:0-4367 GCA_035649455.1 Acidimicrobiales bacterium | reverse complement strand
CTCCAGGCCCATCTCGCGGATCTGGTGCACCGCCCGGGGGGTCAGGCCGTCGCCGCAGGTCTTGTCGCGCGGGAACGCCTTGCGCTCCAGCACGCACACGTCGTGGCCGGCCTTGGCCAGCCAGAACCCCGCGGCGCTTCCGGCCGGGCCCCCGCCGATGACGAGGACGTCGTGGCGGTCCGGGCTCATGCCGACCAAGGGTACGGGGTCAGCCCCCGAGATCTTCCTCGGTGACGCCAGCAGCTTCGGACACCGGGCCCAGCCCCGCCTCGGCCAGCGTCTTCTCGCCCCGGGCCACCGCGAAGATGTCCTCGTTGTCGGGGTTGGACTCGCTCATGTCCGCGCCCGCCAGCTCGCGCTCGTGCAGGACCACCGCCGCGATCTGCTGGTCGGTGAGGGTGGCCCAAGCCGGCATGGTGCCGCCGCTGCCGCCCACCGGCTTGGCGGTGTCGCCGTAGGTGGCGGCGGGCCAGCCGTCCGTGCCGAGCCGCACCCAGGCGGCCTGGTCGCGCCAGTCGCTGAACGTCTCCGTCACGTGGCCGTCGGACAGCTGCGGCGCGTTGCCGATGCCGCCGCCGGTGCTGCCGTGGCACGAGGCGCAGTTGCCGGCGAACACCGTGGTCCCCATGACCACCGGGTCGTCGGCGCCCGCGGGCGGCGGCTCCAGCGTGCGGACGTAGACGTAGCCCCACAACGGCAGGGCGGCCAGCACGGGCATGGCCCAGTACGGGATGCGCTTCCGCCGCTTCGCCGCCTGGATGTAGGGCGGGTCGGGCCTGGGGGGCTCGGGCTTGGGCGCCTCGACCGGAGCCGGGGTCGCAGGCGCCGCGGCCGCCGCCGTGGTGGCCGGGACCGTCTCCGCGGGCGCGTCGGACGACGCCGGTGCGTCGTCGGACCCGCCGCCCCCCAGTCCGAGGGCGGCTCGGCGCTCGCGGGAGCGCTTCAGAAGGTGCTCGGGGATCTCGGTCAACACAAGCCTCCGCGGAGGGATTCCGGTCGGTCACTCTATGCATGTCCCCGAGGGCACCACCAAGCCGGGTAGGCGGGTATTCCGGGCCGCCGGGGCGAATGTGAAGGATTGAACACGCCCGTGCTAAACCTGCCGAGGAGTGCCGGCCCCCGGCATCAGCTACCATTTATGTGAGCAATTTCACGAGGAGTCGCGATCCTTTGGTCGCCTTCATCGCAACCCTGGTGGTCGGCTTCGCCGGCGTCGGCGTCGCCTTCATCTACAGCAGGAAACGGCCAGTGGGCGCGCCCCTGTCCTGGGGCGAAGCGATGGTGGCCGCGGTGTTCACGATGTTCATGTTCCTCTGGTGGTACGGCATCATCCCGCACCAGTGGCTCACATACGCGGGTAGCGAGCTGCGGTGGACCTCCGACCGCCTGTTGATCCGGCCGACGGGGGTCCAGCCCATCACCGTCACCTACCAGACGGTGCGCGACCTGATCGCCGTCGCCATCTATGGCGTGGGCATCGCCCTCCAGGTGGGGATGTGGGCCATGTGGAACGACCGGGGCAAGAAGGCCCCCGCGCCGGTGCCCGCTTCCCGTTACGGCCGCCCGCTGGTGAGGAAGGGGTAGGGGCGTGCCCAAGAACGACGCCAACCCGCCCATGCCGGAGTTCCGGGACGACTACGTCCTGCAGGAGGTCGACGCGGCCTGGCTCGCCAAGGCGGTCAAGCCCAAGCAGTTCATCCACATCGACCAGTCCGAGTGCATCATGTGCGAGGGCTGCGTGGACATCTGCCCGTGGAAGTGCATCCACATGGTCACGCCCGGCGCCATCGACGAGGCGATCGGGGTGGACCAGCCCGGCGTCGACCCGTCCGACCACGTGATCTTCACCATCGACGACGATGTCTGCACCCGCTGCGCGCTGTGCGTCGACCGGTGCCCGACGGGCGTCATCATCCTCGGCAAGGTGGGCGACCCGGCTGCGGCCGGCGACATCCACCAGCGCACCAACACCCACGGCTACGGCTACGGGATGCGCCTGGGATGACCGCTTCTCACACCCCCCACCCGCTCACGGCCGGCCCCCGGTCTCACTGAGGAGAGCCTGTTGGCCAAGACAATGGATCCGAAGCCCCCGCTGATCGACCGGGCCGTGTCGACCCTCAAGGGCCTACCCGACCAGGTGCAGGGGTCGCAGGCGTGGAACTCGATCTTCCGGCCGGGCTCGATCTTCCGCAAGGGCTACAGCGACAGCCCCCGGAACCGCTCCTACGTGGTCATGAACAGCGTCCTCTACCACCTCCACCCGGTGAAGGTGAAGCGGCACGCGGTGAAGGTCAGCTACACGCTGTGCCTCGGTGGCCTGAGCTTCTTCCTGTTCATCCTGCTCACGGTCACCGGCATCTTCCTGATGTTCTTCTACCGGCCCACCGCCGCCCAGGCGTGGGACGACATCTACACGCTGCAGACCTCGATCACCTTCGGCCTGCTGGTGCGGAACATGCACAGATGGGCGGCCCACCTGATGGTGATCTCCGTCTTCCTGCACATGGCCCGCGTCTTCTACCACGGCGCCTACAAGCCACCCCGGGAGTTCAACTGGGTGATCGGCGTGGTGCTGCTCACGCTGACGCTGCTGCTCAGCTTCACCGGCTACCTGCTGCCGTGGGACCAGCTCTCGCTGTGGGCCGTGACCGTGGGCACCAACATGATGGGCTACACCCCCGTGTTCGGCGACCAGGTGCGCTTCGTCCTGTTGGGAGGGGCCGAGATCGGCTCGGACACCCTCCTACGCTGGTACACGCTGCACGTGCTGATGTTGCCGTTCGTCATCGTGATCTTCATGGCCATCCACTTCTGGCGAGTCCGCAAGGACGGCGGCATCTCCGGGCCGCTGTGATCCCCGTCGAGGCACTCATCGCATGACCGAGATCCCAGAGCACCTGCGCAAGCGAGCCGAAGAGGCCCGCCGCAAGGCCGCCGCCAAGTCGGGCGGAGGCGAGGCCGCCGCGGCCACACCTCCCGCGGGCGGTGACGGTGGCGGCGAGGCCGCCGCGCCGGCGAGCGAGACCGCCAGCCGCATCCCCGCGCACCTGCTGGAGCGGTCGCGGGCCGCCAAGGCCAAGGCCGAGGGCGGCGGCGAGGCCTCGGGCGGCGGCGGCACCGCCACCGCGGTCGCGACGGCGCCTGCACCGGCGGCCGCAGCCGCCGGGCCCCCGCTGGCGGCGGGCCCGGGCGGGCACACCCAGCGCCTGCTGACGGTGGTCAAGTCGGGCTCGATCCAGGACGTCAAGGCCGTCCCCCAGGACAAGGTGCATGTGTGGCCGCACCTGCTGGGCATCGAGTTCGTGGCCTCCCTGGCCTGCACCGCGTTCCTGCTGGTGTTCTCCACCTTCGTCAACGCCCCGCTGCTGGCCCTGGCCAACTCCAACCAGACGCCCAACCCCTCCAAGGCCCCCTGGTACTTCCTGGGCCTGCAGGAGCTGCTCACCATGTTCCACCCCATGGTGGCGGGCGTGACCCTGCCGGGCATCGGCCTCATCGGGCTGATCCTGGCCCCCTTCATCGACCGCAACCCGTCCCAGAAGCCCGAGGACCGCAAGTACGCCATCTCCCTGTTCACGATCTTCGTGATGTCGTGGTCGGTGCTGGTGATGTTGGGCTCGTTCTTCCGGGGTCCCGGCCAGAACTTCGTGTTCCCGTGGAACGCCGGGCTCTTCTTCGACCTGTGATCGTGGGGACATGACATGAGCACCACGACGATCCTCGCCATAGCGATCCCGCTGCTGGTCCTCGCGGCCGGCGTGCTGCTGTTCGCCACCGCCCGGCGCCGCGACACCGACAAGGTGGCGGGCGTGATGTCCAGCGAGACGGCGCGGCGCGACCGCGGGCCGGTGGCGCTGTCCGAGCAGGGCGAGGAGCCACCCGCCACCGGGCGCGAGGTCGAGCTGGCGGCCGTGGCTGCCCGCCGCGAGGCCGCCAAGCCGGTCAAGGTGTCGGCGCCCCCGCCGGTGGCCTGGGTGCCGCCCGACGAGGAGACGCTCGGCGTCACCCGGCGCCAGTTCTTCAACCGGTCCATCGTGGCCACGATGGCGTTCAGCCTGTCGGGGTTCGGCGCCGCGGTGCTGGCGTTCCTGTGGCCCAACAACTCCGGCGGCTTCGGTTCCAAGATCAACGTCGGCAAGATCCCCGACATCCAGGCCAAGATCGCCGACGGCGAAGGCTTCGCCTACTACCCCGAGGGCCGCATGTGGGTCACCGAGTACCCCTCCGAGGCGCTGGACAAGGCCAAGGCCACGTACTCCCCGCCCGAGCTGACCGGCATGGAGGCGGGCCTCGTCGCCCTCTACCAGAAGTGCCCGCACCTCGGCTGCCGCGTGCCCCAGTGCGTCAGCTCGCAGTGGTTCGAG
>DASRJN010000005.1:0-8672 GCA_035649455.1 Acidimicrobiales bacterium | reverse complement strand
CAGGATGCCGGTCTCCGCCCCTGGCGGGCGCACCACCACCCAGCGCTTGGGCCGGCCGGCGGTGGTGCGTGCCGGGCTGTCCTCCACCAGCTCGAACCCGAGTGTGCCCACGAAGAACGCGAGCGCCACGTCGTAGTCGTCCACGACGATGGCCACCCGCTCGATGAACCCCATGGGGCCAGGGTGTCAGCCGGCCGGATCGAGGTACAGGCGGAATCCCCCGGCCTCGGGGGCCGCGGGCCGGACCCGATGCGCGCTCAGGTGATCGAGCCCAGCCGGAAGCCGGCGCCGGTGGGGTCGGCGAGCGTGGCCAGGCGGCCGTACGGGGTGTCCACGGCCGGGGATACGACCGTGGCACCAAGGCCGACGGCCCGTTCGATGGTGGCGTCGGTGTCGGTCACCGCGAAGTACACCGCCCAATGGGAGGGCACGCCCTCCGGAAGCGAGATGGTGCCGTCCATGACGCCGGCCAACTGGTTCTCGCCCTCGCCCAACGTCGTGTAGCGGAACTCGTCCGTGTCGCCCATCACGTGCGTGTCCCATCCGAAGACCCGCTCGTAGAAGCGCACGGCCGCGTCGTAGTTGCGGGTGTGGAGCTCGAACCAGCCGGGGGTGCCGTCCTCGCCCCACACGCCGAAGCCGGGGAAGTCCTGGGGCTGCCAGGCCCCGATGGCGGCCTGGCCGGGATCGCTCAGGACGAGCATGGTGCCGAGCGTGCCGACGTCCATCGGGGGCACGATGATGTGCCCGCCCTCGGCCTGGGCCTGGTCGGCGGTGGCCTTGGCGTCGTCGGTCGCCAGGTAGATCGACCAGGCGTCGGGCCCGCCCGAGCCGTCGTTCTGCATGCCCCCGGCGACGGCCACGCCGTCCTTGGAGAAGTTGATGTAGTTGCCGTACTCGGGACCGGCGTCCTCGGCGGTCCAGCCGAACAGCTCGCCGTAGAACGACTTGCTGGCCTCCGGGTCGGTGGTGAACAGGTCGATCCAGCAGGGGGCACCCAGGGGTGCCGAATCACGCTTCACCATGACGAGCTCCTTCGCTCAGTTGCCGACTGTGCGGCCTCTACGACCGAACGGCTACCCGGAACTCATCGGTCTACTCGGGCAGGTGGCAGACCGCTTCGATGTTGTTGCCGTCGGGATCGCGCACGAACGCGCCGTAGTAGCTCGGGTGGTACTCGGGCCACACCCGCGGCTCGTGCACCACTTGGGCCCCGGTGGCCACCGCGGTGTCGAAGAAGGCGCGCACCGTGGCCCGATCGGCTGCCTCGAAGGCGACGTGGGACTCGCGGAAGCCCTCGCCGGTCTGGCGGGCGCCGATCCAGAAGTCGGGCTTGCCGCCCACACCGAAGCCGATGGCCTGGCCGAAGTCCATGATGCGGGCGCCACCGAGGGGGGCCAGCACCGTGTCGTAGAACACGGCGCTGGCGCCCACGTCGGCGCATTGGATGGAGATGTGATCCAGCACGTGCCCCACTACAGCACGTTGACGGTGTCGACCTCCTGCGTGGTGCCCCTGACGATCGGGGTGTCGACCGAGGTGGTCACCCGCTGCGGACCGCGGTGCACGCCCCGCACCTGGACGGTGTAGCTCACCGTCTCGCCGGGAACGAACGGCGTGCTGGTGACCCTCAGGTCGTTGGTGGGCAGGCCGGCGATGCTGGAAGCCGCCGACCCGTCGAGGTTCTCCGCCCCCACTACGAACGGCAGGGTGCCGGGAGCGGCGGGCAGGTTGGCCGGGTCGTAGGCGAAGGTGTTGTCCTCGGTGCCGTTGATCCCCAACCAGGCCTGGAAGACCCGCAGGGAGGCGGTGCCGAAGACCCTCAGCCGCCACTCGACCACGATCCAGCTGTCCACGCCGTCGGTGAGCACGGTGGCGAAGATGCCGGGCGCTCCCGTGCCGTCGAGGTCGGTCCAGAACGGGGCCAGCACGTTGTTGGGCCTCGCCGCGCTCCCGAAGACCCCCGTGGGGTCGAACTGGATGTCGGCCGCGCCGTTCGTGCCTCCCGCTACGAGATAGCCGTCCGACGTGGCCCCGAGCCGGTTGTAGGGCAGGCCGCCGTACATGAAGGCGGGGGTGTTGAGGTTCACCGCCTGCTCGTCACCCACCGCGATGGGTGTGACCCCGAAGGCGTCCAGCGGGATGTAGCCGAACAGGCTCCCGGGGGCGACGGTGGGCGTCCCTACGGTCAACCCGTCCACCGTGGTCGTGAACGTGGCGTCCCGGTTGCCGGTCCGGACGGCCCCACCGCCCACCGCGCTGACCCGCAGGCCCGCATCCAGGTGGGTGGTGAAGTCGGCCACCGCGTCGGTCGGTGACGTGTTCTGCGCCGTCACGGTGCAGGTCGAGCGGCCGTCGTGCCGGACGATTGTGGTCGGGTCGCACACCTGGGTGAGGGTGAGGGCACCCTGCCCCGGTGAGAACGCCACCGGGATGTGCAGGTCACGGTCGCCGTTGCGGTCCTCGAGCATGACCTGGCCGAAGTACTGGCCGGGAGCGAGGCCGGGCGCCGAGATGGTGACCGTGAGCTCGGCCGACCCGCCCGCGGGGAGCTTGACGTTCTTGGGCGACACCGTGATCGTCGAGCCCGCAGCCGAGGTGGCCGTGGCCCGGTAGCGCACCGTGCCGCTGGTCACGTTGGTGACCGTGCGGGTCGTGGTGACGGTGCCGGGCATGGTGGGTGCGTTGATCGACGCGATGTTGAGGTCGATCCTCCCCAGCGGGTCGGTGGCCGCCGCCGCGAAGTTGGCGGCCGACTCGTCCAGCGTCAGGTTCGGATGGGCGGCCGCGTCCACCTGGATGCGGCCCGAGCCCACGTCGAACGGATCGGCGGGCGTGACGGTGTCGGTCTTGACCACGTCGGTGGTGGCGGTCAGGGCCAGCGCCGAGCGGACCTGTCCCGGCGTCCAGTCGGGATGGAGGTCCATCAGCAGGGCCGCCGCCCCGGCCAGGTGCGGGGACGCCATGGACGTGCCCGCGATCGCCTGGAACAGGTTGCCGGGCGGCCCGCCGGCGACGTCGTCCGGGACGGGCGAGTGCCCGGCCAGGATCTGCACGCCGGGAGCGCTCACGTCGGGCTTGAGCCAGTCGGTGCCCGGGCCGCGGGACGAGAAGCCGGCGACGACGTCGCCCTGGCCGGTCGCCGAGACCCCCTGGGTGAACGTCGCGGTGGTGCCCGGGTTGGCGGTCAGGAACGCCACCAGCGCGTCACCCGCGGGCTGCTCGAGGTGGACCGTGGGCAGGAAGTGGTTGTCGGTCTCGGTGTCGGACAGGGCCTCGTTGCGCAGCAGCATCCCGGCCGCGCCGCCCTGGAACACGTTGAAGCCGCGCTCGACGCGGCCGATGCCGTCGGCCGGGATCTTGCGCAAGCACACGACGATCTTGCCCGTGAACGTCCCCGGCGGCGCCGGTGCGTTGCACGCGGCGTTGTTGTAGGGCGGGTCGCTGGCGAGCACCACGGGCAGCGGCGTGGTGATGCCGGCGGTGATGGTGGAGCCGACCAGGCTGGCGGTGGCGCCACCCGTCCCGTTGAGGGTGACGGTCGACTGGAAGGCCCGTTCCTGCGTGGACGCGGCCACGCTGGAGACCCACGGGCTGTTGTGGTTGACCGTGCCCGCACCGGGGCCCTCGTTGCCGGCGGAGGTGGACACGAACGTGCCCGCCGCGTACAGGTCGAGGAAGGCCAGCTCGACGGCGTCGGCGTAGGGATCGGTGCCGCCGGAGATGGAGAAGTTGATCACGTCGACGCGGTCGATGATGGCCTGCTGGGCTGCGGCCACCGAGTCCGAGTCGAAGCAGCCGAGGAACCCGCACACCTTGTAGACCGAGATCGAGGCGGCGGGGGCGATGCCGTGGATGGGCCCGCGGTTGATCCTGAGCGGGTTGGCGTTGGCCGGGCCGCCCGCCGCGGTGGTGGAGGTGTGGGTGCCGTGGCCGTTGGAGTCACGGGCGGTGTCGGGGAACACCTCGGGGGGATCATCGATGTTGGCGAGGTACGTGTCGAGGAAGACCTGGCCGCCGATCAGCTTGTTGTTGCACTGGAACGGATCGTTCGCGGGGGTCAGCGGGTTGTCGCCGAAGTTGCAGGGCCGCGGAGCGCCGTCCGTGCGGGACGGCGGGGCGGGCAGGTTGCCCGGGTCGGCGTAGGAGGGGTGCTCGGGCCAGGCGCCGGTGTCGAGCACGCCGACGATCACGCCGGCACCCGAGCTGCCCAGCCCTCCGAGCTCCGGGTACACCGGCGTGGCGCCGATGAAGTCCGGGCTGGAGTCGGTCAGCGGCTGGCGCAGCTCGTTGGCCTGCACGGCCGCCACACCCGGCAGCTTGGCCAGGTCGGACACCTTGTTGCCAGGCACCTTGACGGCGACGCCGCCGTACAGCACCTGCAGCGAGGCGCCGACCTCGGCGGCGGGAATGGCGGCGTCGAGCGCGTCGACGAACCTGGACTCGACGCCCGCGACATAGTCCAGGTACTCGCGCGACGCGGCCGAATCGGGATCGAGTTGCTGGCCCGTCACCGACGGGCTGGTGGCGGCCAGGCCCTCGATGTCGCCGGTGTAGGCGGCGAGGGAGTCGACGTCGAGCTTCACCATCACCGCCACGGGGTCGGCTGTGGTCAGGTGCAGCAGGTCCTCGTCGGTCTTCGCCGCCCGGCCGCTGGCCGAGCGGGCGCCGTCCTGCACGCTCTCGAGCGTGAGCTGGTCGGGAGCGGCCGTCAGGTTCGGGCCGCCCTCCTGGGCGCCCGCCGGGGACGCGCTGGCACTCAACCCCAGAAGGCTGACCACCACGGTGGACGCGAGCGCCCTCCTCCGCCATCTGGACGCGCGCGTCGAGACCACTGAAGACCGGTGCCACCCCATGGGCTACCCCCCTCGTTTCTGCGCCGCGAGCATGTCCCACCAATACTCATCGCGTCAACGACAGTGCGCGGAGTATGCAAACTGGTCAGTCGGTGCTCAACACGGCGGACGCCTCGCTGCGTGGTTTCTCGCTTCGCACGGTGAGATCGGGTATAGAACGACAACATGTCAACGCGTTCCGCCCTGGCCGGAGCCGCCGCCACCGTGGTCCTGGCGGGCGTCCTGGGCAGTCCCGCGGCGCAAGACAGAGCCGCCGAAGACGGCGCCCCGCTGCTCACGCGCACGGTCACTGCGCTCCCGTCCTGGGATGTCCCCGACGGCGCGCCCGCCCGCCTCGTGTGGGGCATCGTGCTCCGGCTGGGCGTCCTCCTGGTGGTGGCGCTCGGCCTGTGTGCGGTGGCCGGGCGGTCCCGCAGCCGGAGCGCCGCCCTCCTGGCGGGCTGGGGCGGACTGGTGGTGGCGGCCGGGCTCGCGGGCGCCGTGGGCTTCGTGTACACGGTGGCCGTGGTGCTGGACGGCGGCACCCTGGGCGACGTCACCGGGGACGGGGTGGTGGCCGCGGTCAACTCCGGTATCGGGTTCGGCGCGTGGACCGGCTGGGTGGTGGGACTGGCGGTGGCGATGGCCACCCGGACCCAGCCCGCCGAGGTGTTCGCCGCTGAGGACTACACCATGGAGTACCCCGCCGCCGCGGCCACCCCGGCGGCCGGAACCCCCCGGCGGATCACCGACCCGCCCGCGCCGTGGTGGGCGCCGACCGCCGCCATCGGCGACAGCGGCCCGGCGGCGCGGCCCGGGCCGTCGGTGTTCCCCGCCGGCGGCATGCCCCCGGTGGTGACCGGCGTCGAGCCGGGCGAGCCGATGCAGGTCACCCCGCCGGCCCCCGCCCCACCCCGGCCCACGGGCCCGGACGAGGGCGCCACCCGCGAGCTCACCACCGCCTCGGGCGACCCCCACCCGTCCGATCCCGACGCCACCCAGGCGGTGGGGATCCCCGAGGCCGCCCCCGAGCCTGCACCCCCGGTGGACGACCCTGACGCCACCACCGCCATGGCCGACGACCCCGACGCCACCACCACCATGGCCGAGGTCCCCGACCCCACACGGGAGATGCCCCGCCGCACCGACTGACCGCCCGGTCTCGGTCCCGGCTCCGGAGGCGACCCCACCCCACGGATCGTGCGCCCCACCGACTGAGCGCCCAGCGCGGGCGGCCTGGGAGGAAGCCGAGTCAGCCGGGGAGGAAGCTGAGGCGGACCGTGCGGGTGGGGTTGTCGACGTTGGTGTCGACGAGCACGATCGACTGCCAGGTGCCCAGGGCCGGCCGGCCGCGGAGGACGGGGACGACCAGGCTGGGCGACACGAGGGCGGGCAGGACGTGGTCGGCGCCGTGTCCGGGTGAGCCGTGGCGGTGGCCCCAGCGGTGGTCGCGGGGCAGCAGGTGGGCCAAGGTGTCCAGCAGGTCGTCGTCGCTGCCCGCGCCCGTCTCCACCACGGCCAGGCCCGCGGTGGCGTGGGGCACGAACACCGACACCAGGCCGTCGCCCCGGTCCCGGCAGAACACCGCCACCTCGCCGGTGAGATCGACCACCGTGGGCTCGTCGCCGGTGCGGATGCTCAGCTCGACCGAATCCATCCTGCTCACTCGCGCTCGTTCGTCGGATCGGGGAGGCGCTGGCTGGTGGTGAGCACGCCGGCGAAGAGGTCGCCGTGGTCCTCGAGCCGGTCCAGCACGTCCTCGGCTTCGAAGCTGAGCGGCTCGCCGTCCGCCGTCGCCTCGACCTCGTCCCAGGTCACCGGGGTCGAGACCGTCGGGTGGGGCCGGGCCCGCAGCGAGTAGGGGGCGATGGTGGTCTTGTGCCGGCTGTTCTGGCTCCAGTCCACGAACACCTTGTTGCGGCGCAGGGCCTTGTTCATGTTGGACACCACGTCGTCGGGCCGGGCCCGCTCCAGCAGCTGGGCGATGGCCAGCGCGAAGGCACTGGCGCGCTCGTGGGTCACGCCCCGGGTGTTGAGCGGCACGTAGATCTGCATGCCCTTGGAGCCCGACGTCTTCGGCCACCCGACCAGCCCGAGGCCGTCGAGCACGTGGCGGATGTCGAGGGCCACGTCCGCACAGCTCACGATGTCCGCGGGCTCGCCGGGATCGAGATCGAACACCACCATGGTCGGGGTCTCGATGTCGGAGCGGGCCATGGGCGCGTGGATCTCCAGCGCCGCCATGTTGGCCGCCCACACCAGCGCGGCCGCCGAATCCAGGCAGCAGTAGCCGATGGGCCCCGTGCGGTCGCCCGGGCCGGTGATGGTGCGCATCCAGCGCGGCCGGTGGCCCGGGCAGCGCTTCTCGAAGAAGGAGCCGGCCTCGACGCCGTCGGGGAAGCGCCGCAAGGTCACGCCCCGGTCGTCCAGATGGGGGACCATGACGGCCGCCACCCGGGCGTAGTAGTCGATGACCTCGGCCTTGGTGGTGCCGGTGGCGGGATACAGCACCTTGCTGAGGTTGGAGAGCGTCAGGCGGTGGCCCTCGACCTCGACCGTCGACGGCGGTCCCCCGGCGCGGCCGGCCACGGCGGGCTACGCCGACTTCCGCCGCGGCGCCCGGGCCTTGGTCTCCTTGGTGGCCTTGGTGGCCTTGCTCGCCTTCGTCGCCTTGGAGGCCTTGGTCGCCTTGCCACGGCCGGCCTCCTCGTCGTCGTCAGCGTTCGACGACGCGGCCTTGGCGGTCGGGTGGCGGGTGCGGGCCGCCTTGGCATCGCGCACGCTGGCCTCCAGCGCGGCCATGAGGTCGACCACCTTGTCCTCGGCCGCCGGGGCCGGGGCGGCCACGAGCTCCTCGCCCGAGGCCTTGCGGTCGATCAGGTCGAGGACCTGGTTGCGGTAGTTGTCCTCGAAGCGCTGGGGTTCGAACGGCTCGGTCAGCGACTCGACCAGCGCGGAGGCCATTGACAGCTCGCGATCGCTCACGTCCACGTCCCGCGTGTCGTCACCGTCGAACACCTCGGCTGGGTCGTTCACCTCGTCGGCGTAGACCATGGTCGACATGATCAGCACGCCCTCGACGGGCCGCAGCGCCGCCAGGTACTGCTTCGACCGCATGACCAGGCGGGCGATCGCCACCTTGCCCTGCTCCTCCATGGCCCGCACCAGCAGGGCGTAGGGCTTGCGGGCCGCCTTGTCGGGGGCCACGTAGTAAGCGGCGTCGTAGAAGATGGGGTCGATCTCGTCGAGGTCGACGAACTGCTCGATGTCGATCGAGCGGTTGGCCACCGGGTCGAGCGCCGCCAGCTCGTCGTCGCCCACTAGCACGTAGTCGCCCGAAGAGAGCTGGTAGCCCTTGGCGATGGCCTCGTTGGGCACTTCCGAGCCGTCGGCGGCGGACACCTTCCGGTAGTTGATGCGAGACCCGGTGCGGGTGTCGATCTGGTTGAAGTGCACGTTCTTGCGCGACACCGCGTTGAACAACCTGATCGGGATGTTCACCAACCCGAAGCTGATGGCGCCGCTCCACATGGCCCGAGGCATGAGGTCAGTATTCCCTCCCCGCGCCCTGATTGAACAGAACGCTATTTCGAACGCGGCAGCGCACCTACGCCGTTCCACACCGCCGCGGTGAGCAGCGAGACCGCTTCGTCGAGGCTGCAGGCCTTGTGCTCGAGCCACTCGCTGGCCGCCGCTTCCAGCATCCCGACCAGGCCGCGGGCCAGCAGGCGCTCGGCCGGGCCGCCGCCCCAGGTGTCGGCGATGCGCTGGCAGCGGGCCTTGCGGGCCTCCTGCACCGCGGGGTGGGCGATGGCTCCCGCCGCCGCGAACAGGGGC
>DASRJN010000004.1:0-7541 GCA_035649455.1 Acidimicrobiales bacterium | reverse complement strand
CGCTGCGCGACGAGGACGAGTACGCCGTGGTCGTCGATGCCGGCGGCACGCCACTCCGGCTCGCGGTCGTGCCGCAGGTACCTGAACCGGTGGGAACGAACGCCGGATGGCTCGTCGACGACGTCAACGCCTCCGTGCGGGCCATGGCCGCCGCCGGCATCGCATTCGAGCGCTTCCCGGGCATGGACCAGGATGCTGACGGCGTCTGGAGGCCGGGGCCGGAGGGCGGCGGGGTCGCCTGGTTCCGTGACCCCGACGGGAACCGGCTCTCGGTGGCGCAGAACCCCACCACTCCTGGCGCGGGGGAGACCAGCGAAGCCGAGCCGTCCGCGGAAGCGTGAGATCCGGCGGGGCGACGGCGGGTCAGGGCGTGGAGCATGACGATCGAGTTCGGACGGGGAGTGTTGGGGAACCCTGACGACCCGTTCCACGGTGACGATGTGGGCACGTCGCTCGTGGTCGTGACCGGCCTCGGCGGCGAGCGCGGCAGCCGCGGTGACGACCCGGGCCCGCCCGCCGGCGGCCTCCCGCACGATGACTCCTCGACGGCGGCGCATGTCCACGAGGCCCTCGTCCCGCAGGTTCCCGTGCGCCCGCAGCACCGAGTGCATGTTGACGTCGAGCGCTGCGGCCAGCTCTCGGGCGGCCGGGAGCTGCCCGAACGGGCACGCCGGGCTGCCCCTGCGGGCAGAGATGGGATTGTTACGGTGACGAGCAGGCGGATTTCGGAGGCTCGCCATGCGCCACCACCTCGACGAGGCCGTGTCCCATCGGCGACCCCGCGCGCACCACGAGGTCGAGGGTGACGAGGTCGCGGGCCACGTTTCCCGGGGCTCGCCGGCCGGTATGTCAGCCGGCGAGCGGGGGCTGATCGCCCTCCAGCAGGCGGCGGGCAACCGGGCTGTGGTCCAGTTGATGCGGGCCGGCCGGGCCCCGACCGTGCAGCGCTGCGGGTGCAACGGCTGCGCCTCCTGCGGGCCCAAGCCGGAGGACGAGGCCCCGGGCCAGGGCGTCGAGGGGGCCGAGGAGGAGTTCCCGTCGCCGGGGCAGGGCGTCGTCCAGCGCTCGACCGGGCCGGTGCCGGTGCAGCGGGCCGCGAACTTCGCCGCCGGGGCCGTCCACCAGGTCAACAACCTGGCGGCGGCGGTGGTCAACGGCACCCCGGCGGGGGTGACCTGGCCTACCCTCAACGGGACCCAGTTCTGGAGCAACGCGGCCGCCCGCGCCGCCCTCAACAAGCCGACGCTCAAGACCACCGCGGCCGCCGGTGCCGGGGGCGGCTTCGATGCCGAAGTCGACAACGTGCCGAACAACAGCGGCAGCTTCGACGAGACGGTGCTGTCGGCCGGGCCGTGGCGGCACAACACCACCAAGGGCACGATCGGGACGATGCTGCCGGCGCTGGCCGCGGCGTGCGCGGGCGCGACGGCCACCCGCTTCCGCGCCTACGGCAAGCCCAGCGACGCCGCCATGCAGGCCGCCAACCGCCGCCACGAGGACCACCACGCCAACGACCACAAGGCGGCCTTCAACGCCACCGTCGTGCCCTGGGACCAGAAGCTGACCCAGGCCAAGGCCAGCGGCACGAAGTTCCACGGCGCCACGGCCGCAGCCGCCGAGGCCGCGCTGTGGGCCGCGATGGGCGGCACGCCCGACCAGATCGCCGACGCCTTCATGGCCGCCTGCGCCGCGGCGGTGGTGGCCTACCACGGCTCGGCGGCCGGCGGCCCCATCGGGGCACCCACCAATCCCGGGTCGCGCAGCGCGTGCGCCATCTCGTGGGCCAAGTACACCAACCCGTCATGACCGCGGTCCTCGAACCGCTGGCGGGCGACGACGTGGGCGTGAGCCTGCGGATCGCCAACCGGTCGGACCAGCCGGTCGAGGTCCTCAACCCCGATGTCGGCCGGCCGTCGCCCGAGATGGGGTGGCCCTGGTCGCTGGAGGCCTACCGGGTGGCGGTGCTGCTGTCGTTCGGCTACCTGGCGCTGGTGGTGTCCGACGAGGCGGGCGACACCGTCGAGCCCGAGCCCGTGCAGCCATGGGCGACGCCGGTGCTCCGCCCGCCGCTCGTGCTCGCCCCCGGTGACGCAGTGGCGGTACCCCTGCCGCTGGTGCCGTTCTTCCCCCTGGCGGCGGGGGTGACCTACCGGGTGGCGGTCGACTATGGCACGGCACCGGCCCGGGTCCACGCCGAGGGCACGATCACGGCACCCTGATCAGGGCTCAGGCCACTCAGCAGGGCGGCTCGCCGCACTCCGGGAGCAGCGCCCCCTCGAACACGCCGCGAAGCCGGCCCAGACCGCCGTCGCCGCCCTGGTCGAACTCGAAGCGGTAGATGCCGGTGAGCAGCGTGCACTCGAGGCCGGGGTCCCGACGGCAGCGGCGCACCCGGCCACACAGGCGGCCGATCATGACGCCCGGCACGAAGCAGTCCTCGACCGGGTTGCGCAGGGGCTCGTGCATGATCCCGACGTTGGTCATGCCTTGGATCGTGCCGTCGACGACGGTCCCGTTGCCCCGCAGCACGAACTCGCCGGCATGCACACCCCGGCCGTCGACGCCGTTCTGACCGAACACGGTGGTCAGCCGGTCGATCACCAGGCGCCCGTCGAGCAGGTTGGTGCTGAGCTGCGAGTCGCAGCCGAAGGCCTTCAGCTCGGCGACGATGGCGTTCAGCGCCACCAGGCTGCGACAGTCCCGTTCCCGGCACTCCTCCGGCTGGGCGCCGAACGCCAGGATCTCCCCCTCGACGACCTTGGACACATCGTCCAGGCACAACACTGTCCGGATCAGCTCGTCCGGCCCGAAACCGCAGTCCAACATCACGTCCGCCTCCTGGTCGCCTACGGACAAGAGAGCCCGGGACCCGGGAGGTTGATACGGCGACGTGGGGGGGCCTAGTCGAGCGCCAGCCGGACGATCGGGCGGCCCTCCCGGCGGGCGACTTCCCGGAAGCCTGCTCGCTCGAACAGCGCCAGGGTGCCCGTGTACAGGTCGGCGCTGGCCGTCTTGCCGCCCCGCACCGCCGTGTCGATGGGGTAGGCCTCCACGACCTCGGCGCCTCCGGACCGCGCATGGGCGACCGCCCCCGCGAGCAGGGCCGATGCCACGCCCCGGCGGCGGTGGCGGCGATCGATGTAGAAGCACGTGATCGACCAGACCGGGACGTCGTCGATCGGCCGGAGCTTGGGGGACCGGTTGAGACGGGGGTACTCCGGCCTCGGAGCCAGGGCTACCCAGCCCACCGGGTCGTCGCCCGCGTAGGCGAGCAGCCCGGGCTGGGCGCCGCCGCACACCAGCGCCTCCATGTCACCCCGCAACCCGTCGCCGTGGCGCTGCTCGTACTCCTGGCCGGAACAGCGCCACCACATGCACCAGCAGCCGCTGGAGAAGCCCCGCTCGCCCGCGAGGCGCTGGACGTCGTCCCAGCGCTCCGGGGCCGCCGGCACCACCCGCACGTCGGGCGACCGGGGACCGCCTCCCCCCGAGGACGACCGTGGCATGCGAGGAGGTCTAGTACAGGCCGTCGGTGACGTCAGGGACTCGGGCTCTCGATCGGGGGCGGAGCGGCGCCGTCGACCAGGTCGTCGACGAAGTCCGCGACGGCCTGGACGACGTCGTCCGCGCGCCCCTCGGTGTCGTCGGGGTCGGCGGGGGAGGCACCGGCCCCGACGGCGAGGTGCCGAGACTGCTCGCGCTCGGGCACGCCATCGACCCTAACGATGGCCCCCACTGCTGACGTCAGTAGGTGCTACGTATTGTCGGCGGCGCCCGGCGCCCGGCCGGGGGCGATCCCCATGGCCTCGGCCAGCTGGTGGCGGCCCTCCACCATCAGCTTGCGGTACACCCGGCTGAGGTGCGTGTCGACCGTCCGCACCGACAGGTACAGCTCCCCGGCGATCTCCGGGCTGGTACGGCCCCGGGCGGCGAGCAGCGCCACTTGGCGCTCCCGCTCGGTCAGCTCCTCGCCCGAGGTCGCGACCGCGTCGAGCGCGGGGGACGACGGGTGCCCGCACGCCTCCAGCAGCTGATCGCCCCGGCGGGCGGTGGACGAGGCCAGGGCGCCCTGCCCCGCCCGGCGGTAGGCGTTGGACGCTCCGCGGAACGCCTCGGCCGCCATGAGGTCGGCGCCCAGGTCCTCGAGCTCGGCGGCGACCGCCGCCCAGGCGTCGGCGTCACCGGCCGCGATCGCCCGGGCCTGGCGGGCGACGATCGGAGCCAGGGGGCCGTCGACGGCCTCGCCCAGCCGGTCGAGCAGTTCGACCGCGTCGGCCGCTCGGCCGAGTCGCACTGCGGCGTGCCCGGCCTCGACGGCCAGGGGCTTGGCCGCGAACTCCATGGCCGTGGCGAGCGCCACGCACCGCTGAGCGGCGTCGGCCCGTGCGCCCTGGGCGGCGGCGATCCAGGCCCGGGACAGCTCGATGTACGGCAGGGTCCGGGCGCCCCGCAGCATGTCGGCGGCGTAGGCGGCGTCGGCGGCGGTGATCGCCTCCTCGGCGGTGGCCAGGTCGCCGGCGAACACTGCGGCCCGCGACCGCATCGCTTCGGCCAGGGGCCGCTGGCCGAACCAGTCGGACTCGGACAGGGCCCGGCACGACCGCTGGAGCTCGGCCAGCGCCGCGTGGGCCCGGCCCCGCACCAGCAGCGCCCCGCCCCGGAACCCGGCGATGATCCCCCGCAGCGACGGCGGCGGGTGCTCGACCCGCAGCCTCATGTCGTCCGCGGTGAAGTCGTCCAGCTCCCGGACCCGCCCCGCCCAGTACAGGCCCTGGAACCGGGCCATCTGCAGCTGGACCTCGCCATAGGGCACGTCCCGGTGGTTCCGCTGGGCGGCCACCTCCAGCGAATAGTCGAGCAGCGCCATCCCGGCGTCGACGTGGCCGGCGGCCGACCGCACCGTCATCGCCACCGGTGCCGCCCGCAACCGCGCGGTCTCCGGCGCGTCGGGGTCGGTGAGCAGGCCCTCGGCCAGCTGGCCCGCCTCGCGCAGCCGGAACGAGAACATCAGCATCTGGGCCATGACGGAGCGGCACTCCGCCTGCCACGCCGGGTGGCCCGCGAGGTCCTCGTCCGCCGCATTGAGCACGTCGTAGGCCGCGGCCGACCGGTCGAGCTGGAGGAACAGGTTGCTGGCCCGGGCCAGCGCCACCCGGGCGATGGTCTCGGCGTCGGCGGGATGGAGCACCGCGAGGGCCGCCTCGGACTCGCCGATCCGGCCCTGGCCGGCCAGCGCCGTCCCCAGGATCAGACCCGCGTCGGCCCGGGTGGTGCCGCCGGCCGCGACCGCCAGCCGCTCGGCGAGCCGGTGGTCGAAGCGGCCGAGCGCCTCCTGGGCGAGGACCAGCAGCTGCTCGGGATCGCCGGGATCCCCGGATTCGAGCCGCCACGTCGCCACCCTCAGCCGGTCGAAGCTGTCGAGGTCGCCGACCGCGGCGACGAGGTCGCGCAGCAGTGCCCGGCGCCGCAGCCGGGGCAGGCTGGCGGCCAGGACCTCGCGGTGCAGCGGGTGGACGATCTGGAGCATCTCGGCCTCGCCGGTGTCGACCATCTCGACCAAGCCCTGGCGCTCCAGCGCGTCGATGTCGGCCGGGTCGATCAGCCGCTCGGCTGCGGCCAGCGGGACCTGCTCGCCGGTCGCCACGATCTCCAGCGCCGCCCGCCGCTCGGGCTCGATCAGCCGGAGACGCTCCTCCACCAGGTCGCGCAAGCGGTCCTTGGTGCCGGCGTTGAGGACGACCCGGCCCGCCATCCCCGTGGCCCGGCGCTCGACGGCGGTGGTGACCAGCTCGCGCAGGAACAGGGCATTGCCGTGGCTGAGCTGCCAGATCCGGTCGAGGAGCGACGCGGGCACGCCGTCGCCGAGCACGGTGACCACCAGCTCCTCCGTGGCGGCCCGGGGCAGCGGTGCGACGTCGAGCCGGGTCAGCAGCTCGTCCTTCCACAGCGCCACGAGGCCCTGGGACAGCGGCTCGCCGGTGCGCACGCTCACCAGCACCCGGACCGGCGACTGGGTCAGCGCCAGGTGGAGCAGCGCCACCGACACGTCGTCGAGGAGGTGGGCGTCGTCGACGGCGAGCACGAACGGCCCCGCACCCGCCCGCTCGTGCAGCCGGGTCAGCGCGAGGTGGAGCAGGTCGTCGGGATGGTAGGCGCCATCGTGCGGGGCGAGGACGTGGGCGAAGGACCCCAGCGGGATCTCGCGGGCCGCGTCGGTGGCCCGGACCCACTCGACCGCGGTCCCGGCCTGCCGCTCGGCCTCGACCGCCTCGTCGACGAGGCGGGTCTTGCCCACCCCGGCCTCCCCGAACAGGGCCGCGCCGCGGCTGGCTGCGTCCCCCCCGAGGAGGTGGTGCAGCTCGGCGAGCTCCCCTGCACGCCCTACGAGAGGCCAGCGTGCCACCACCCCCAGGATGCTACCGAGGGCGGAATACGTAGGTCCTACGGATGCCCCCGGCGGCGGTCGTGCGTAGGTTGCTGGTCGGCGTCGCGCGAGCCCCGGCTCTCACGGCGTGGCGGGCGATGAGGGGCCAGCCGGAGGGTTCCGCGGCGGGACCCCTCCGGCTGGCCGCGCCCCCGGGACGGCCTTCACGGGCCCTCCTCCGAGAGCGTGGCCAGGGGGAGGGTGACCGTGAGCCGGGCTCCACCGCCCGGTGCGTCGGTGGCCTCGGCTCGGCCGCCCATCGCCGTGGCCAGCTCGGCGACGATGGCCAGGCCGACGCCAGTGCCGGGGCCCGGTCGGGCCGTCCGGCGGCTGGCGGTGTGGAGGCGGTCGAAGACCCTCGCCCCGTCCTCCGCCGGGATCCCCGGGCCGTCGTCGTCGACCGCCAGGTCCGCGGTGGCGCTGTCACCGTCCGGGACCACTGCGATCCGGACCACTCCGGAGGCGTGGCGCCCGGCATTGTCGAGCAGGTTGGCGGCGACCTGGGCGAGCCGGTCGGGGTCGCCGTCGACCACGACCGGCACCGATGGCACGTCGACGACCACCTCCAGGCCGAGCTCCTCCAGCTCGGGCCGCAGCGCCTCGGCCGCACCGGCGGCCACGTCCGCCAGGTCGACCGGGCCCACGTCCAGCCGGAACGCCCGGGCCCGCAGCCGGGCCAGGTCCAGCAGGTCGCCGACGAGCCGCTCCAGCCGGCCCGCAGCCTCGCCGATCGTGACACCAGCCGCGGCGGGGTCGGGGGCCGCGCCGTCGGCCAGCGCCTCGGACCAGCCGCGGATCGAGGTCAGCGGCGTGCGCAGGTCGTGTGACACCGACAGCAGGAACTCGCGCTCGGCCTGCCGCGACTGCTGGAGCGAAGCCGCCATGGCATTGATGGCGCCGGCCAGGCGGGCCAGCTCGTCGTCGGCGCCGGGGCGGGATTCGGGCACCCGGGCGTCGAGGTCGCCGGCCGCGATCTGCCCGGCGGTGGCCTCGGTGGCCGCCAGCGGGCGGGCCAGCGACCGGGCCAGCGCCGCCGCCACCGCTACGCCGGCGAGCGCCGTGGCGGCTCCGGCCACCGCGAACCACCGCCCCGCGGCGCCCGGCCCCGCGTCGATGC
>DASRJN010000003.1:0-7515 GCA_035649455.1 Acidimicrobiales bacterium | reverse complement strand
GGACCTGGGCGGCCGGGCGGGGATGTCGCTCAAGGCCAGGGAGTTCGGCGTCGATCTCGACGACCGGTCGGCGGGCGACCTGTCCGAGCGGCTCAAGCAGCTCGAGGCCGAAGGCTTCCAGTTCGAGGCGGCCGATGCCTCACTGGAGCTGCTGATGCGCGAGGCGGCGGGCTGGACGCAGCCGTTCTTCCGGCTGGAGGGCTACCGGGTCACCACCTATCACCGCAACGCCATGCGGGGCGGCGCCCCCATCGACGACGGCGATTCGATCATCGACACCGAGGCCACGGTCAAGGTGTGGGCGGGCGACGAGCGGCTGGTGGCCGTCGGCGAGGGCAACGGCCCGGTGAACGCCCTCGACGCCGCCCTGCGCTCGGTGCTCACCCGGCGCTACCCGGCGCTGGGCCGCATCCACCTCACCGACTACCGGGTCCGGGTCCTGGAGGGCGCGGCGGCCACGGGTGCGGTGGTGCGGGTCCTCATCGACTCGACCGACGGCGACCGGGCGTGGTCGACGGTGGGGGTCAGCGAGAACATCATCGAGGCGTCCTGGCAGGCGCTGGTGGACTCGCTGGTCTACGGCCTGCTCCACGCTTCGGACTAGGAGCCTGGGGCGGCGCGCCTACCCCCGAGTAGCGTGACGGCGTGGCCGCGCCCGAGTACGTTCCCCTCACCCCGCTGAAGCCGGTCCGGGGCTACGAATCACCGCCCCGCCGCCCCGACTCGTGGCGTCCGGACCGCCCGGGCGACTCGGATGTCGGCTACGACCGGGGCAACCTCCTCGGCTCGCAGGGGCCGGACCAGGGCTACGTCTACGTGCTGGCCCGCCGCTTCCAGGGCCAGCTCCAGCTGGCCGCCGACGAGCGGGAAGAGGATGCGCTCGCCGGCGGCAGCGCGGTCGCGCTCAAGCGCGCCTCGCTGTTCGGCCGGGCGCCCGTGCTGGCCGACCTCACGGTCGCGCTCACGGTCTGGGGCTTCCTGGGCGAGGCCCCTCCCGATCTCATCGCCTTCCGCCAGCCGCGGTTCGCCGAGGTGGCTCACCCGCACCATTACGCTGCGCTCCGCCAGGTGGTCGACATGGTGCCCGCGGACGTGCTGCGGCGCTCACCCGATGACGTGGCCGCCGCCCACCGCGCCGACTGGCGCAGCCTGCTCGACCTCTGATCCGCTGATCCGCCATGGACTCCATTGAGATCACGGTGGGCCCGTTGACCTTCGACGGCTGGGTCGCGGGGCCGGAGGCAGGCGAGCGCGTGCTGTTGCTGCACGGCTTCCCCCAGACGTCGCGGGCGTGGCTGCCCCAGGTCGAGGCCCTCGGGACCGCCGGCTATCGGGCCGTGGCCTTCGACCAGCGCGGCTACTCGCCGCGGGCCCGGCCCGCCGAGGTGGACGCCTACGGGTCGCCCCAGCTGATCGCCGACGTGATCGGCGTGGCCGACGCTCTGGCCATGGACCGGTTCCACCTGGTGGGCCACGACTGGGGCGGCGCGGTGGCCTGGCAGGTGGGCGGCCGGCACGCCGACCGGCTCCACACGCTGACGGTGGTGTCGACCCCCCACCCGGCCGCCATGCGACTGGCGCTGGACGGCGAGCTCGGTGGCGACCAGCCCCAGCGCTCGCTGTACTTCGAGATCTTCCGGGACCCGAGCTCGCAGGACCAGTTCCTGGCCAACGATGCGCTCGGGCTCAAGAACCTCTTCGCCATCAGCGGCATGCCCGAAGGCAAGGCCGGGCCCTACCTGGAGGCGCTGGGCACCCCCGAGGCGCTGGGCGCCGCGCTCAACTGGTACCGCGCCGCCGACCTGACCCTCACCGAGGGGCTGGGGCCGATCACCTCGCCGACGATGTATGTGTGGTCGACCGAGGACCTCGCGCTGGGCCGGGAGGCGGCCGAGGCCACGGGACGGTTCGTCGAGGGGCCTTATCGGTTCGAGGTGCTCGAAGGGGTCGGTCACTGGGTATCGGAACAGGTACCCGAGCGGCTCAACGAGCTCCTGCTGGACCACCTCGGGCGGACCGACTGAGCATTGACGCTCGGAGCGGTCGCCGTCCGTAAACTGGCTGCCACCCTGCGTCACACCTAGGCGGTGTCGAGTGACTGATCCCATGTGGAACCCACCAACCGGACCGCCCAACGACGTCCGCCTGCGCCCGGCCGAGGCCCGCCGCCAGATCCTCGAGGCGATCGAGACGGCCCAGGCCCGTGACGGCGAGCTTCGGGCGGAGATCTCGGCCCTGACCACCCGCCGGGTCGAGCTGGCCGCCGAGCTGGCCGCCGCGGTGGAGGACGAGGCCGGCGCCCGAGAGCTCGCCAAACGGGCGCTGCTGCAGTCCGACGAGTCGGCGCGCCAGGGCCAGCGCGCCGACGCCGCCCGCTGGACCGGCGCGGCCCGCGTGTTCGCCCTGCGGATGCGGGACGCCCGCGCCCGGGCGGCCGCCGTGAAGGCCCAGACGGGGGAGAACGCGACCGCGGTCGCCCGCGTGCAGTCCGCCATGGCCGCCAACGCCGCCCACCTGAACCAGGTGGCCGTGGCCCGGCTGCCGTGGCTCAACGCCCGCAAGGCCGCCCGCCTGCAGGAGACCGTGGAAGACGCCAAGGCCGAAGTGAGCGCGCCGGTCGACTTCCTGGTGGCGGCGACCGAAAGGGAGGCACGGGCCGCGCTGGCCGGGGCAGTCGACCTGGTCTCGCCCGCCGCGCTCTCGGAGCCGGTGGAGGGCGACGATCTGGAGAACGAGGTGGACCTGGACGCCGCCGACCCCCTGCTCGACGACCTGCGGGCCGAGCTGGCGACCGGCGAGCCCGCGCCCGACCCGGTCGAGACGACCCCGCCGCCAACCACTGACAGGGACGCTCCGCCACGCCCTGCGCGTGCGAAGACCGCCGGACGGCGCTGATCCGCCATCTGGCGCCTGCCCTGTCACACCCCGCGGATACCCTTGGTCGGTGATGGTCGCCGCCACACCTCGCCTGCGCTTCGCGCCGTCGCCCACCGGCTGGCTGCACGTCGGTGGGGCGCGCACGGTGTTGTTCAACTGGCTGGTGGCCCGGCAGCAGGGCGGCGAGATGCTGCTGCGCATCGAGGACACCGACACCGAGCGCAACCGCCCCGAGCTGACCGACGACATCCTGGCCGAGATCAGCTGGCTGGGCCTGTCCTGGGACGGCGAGGTCGTCCACCAGAGCGACCGCTTCGACCTGCACACCAAGGCGGCCGACGAGCTGACGGCCCTGGGTCGCACCTACTGGTGCGACTGCACGGCCGAGCAGGTCCAGCAGCGGGCCCGCGAGCGCGGCGGTCCGCCGGGCTACGACGGGCACTGCCGCGACCGGGGCCTGGCGCAGGGCCCGGGCACCGCCCTGCGGTTCCGCACGCCCGACGAGGGCACCACCTCGTTCGAAGACCTGGTGCGGGGCACGGTCAGCTTCGAGAACGCCAAGCTCGAGGACTTCGTGCTGGTGCGGTCCAACGGCGTCCCCACGTTCCTGCTTGCGAACCTCGTGGACGACTCCGAGATGGGTATCACCCATGTCGTGCGCGGCGAGGAGCACGTCAACGGCACGCCGAAGTACCTGCTGATCGCCGAGGCGCTCGGCCTCGACTACCGGCCGGTGTTCGCCCACCTGCCGGTGCTGGTGAACGAGGCCCGGAAGAAGCTGTCCAAGCGCCGGGAGGCCGCGGCGGTGTCGGTGGCCGAGTTCCGCGAGAACGGGTTCCTGCCCGAGGCCATGGTCAACTACATCGGCACGCTGGGGTGGGGCGCGCCCGACGGGGTGGAGATCCGGCCGCTGGCCGAGGTGGTCGAGCTCTTCCGGTTGCAGGACGTCACGCCCTCGCCGGCGTTCTTCGACGTGAAGAAGCTGACCCATTTCAACGCGGAGTACATCCGCGCGCTCGACACCGAGGAGTTCATCGCCCGCGCCCGCCCGTTCTTCCGCCACGGCGAGGCCACTGAGGCGGCGCTGCGGCCGCTGGCCGAGCTGGCGCAGGAGCGGGTGCGGGTCCTCACCGAGGTCGAGCCCATGGTCGAGTTCCTGCTGGGCGACGACGTTGCCATCGACGACGAGTCGTGGCAGAAGGCGGTCGTGAAGTTGGGGGAGCCGGCGGCGGCCATGCTCGACGCCGCCATCGCCGAGCTGTCGGAGTGCGCGTGGGAGCCTGACGCCATCAAGGCCGCGCTGGAGACGGCGACGCAGGCGGCGGGCATCGTGAAGGCGGACGGGAGCCCACAGTTGCCGAAGTCGCAGGGCCCGGTGCGGGTGGCCGCCATGGGTCGCAGTGTGGGTCTCCCACTGTGGGAATCGCTGGGGGTGCTGGGCCGGGATCGCACCCTCGAGCGCTTGCGAGCTGCCCGGTCGCGGCTGTGATCGCCACGCTGCGGCGGCCTTCGGCGCGCCGCAGTTCGGAGGGACGCAAGCCCCGGATCCCCTGGCGCTGGGTCTGGCGCGGGGTGCTGCTCGCCGGGGGACTGCTACTGGCCTATCTGCTGATCACGTTCGTGCAGGTGTGGATGGCGAGCCGGCGCGACGACGCCCGGCCGGCCGACGCCATCGTGGTGCTGGGCGCGGCCCAGTACGACTGCCGGCCGTCCCCGGTGCTGGAGCGGCGGCTGCACCATGCCCTCGACCTCTACCAGTCCGGCATCGCCGGCCGCATCGTGGTCACCGGCGGGAAGCGGGAAGGCGACCGCTGCACCGAAGCCACCGCGGGCGCCGAGTACCTGATGGCCAACGGTGTCCCGGAGGCCGACCTGCTGCGGGAGAACCAGGGCGCCAACTCGTGGGAGTCGCTGGCCGCGGCGGCACGGATCCTTCGGGACCAGGGCATGACCCGGGCCGTGCTGGTCACCGACGGCTACCACGCGCTGCGGGTCGAGGCCATCGCCGACGAGCTGGGCCTGGACGCGGTGGTGTCACCCAGCCGCAAGGGCGGCTCGCCGCGCGACTACTTCGAGGAGACCGCCGCGGTGTCGATCGGGCGCATCATCGGCTTCGGCCGGCTGGTCGACATCGACGACCAGGTCGAGCACCAGCTGGACACCACTATCTCCACCGACGAGCCTTAGTCACCTTGGAGCGAGGTGCGACGGGACGATTCGTCCGGGTAGGGTGTCGCTTCCACCTTCGGGGGTGGTGTAATCGGCAACACTACTGGTTCTGGTCCAGTCATTGAGGGTTCGAGTCCTTCCCCCCGAGCCGCCCAGGTGAGTCTCAGTCCCCGTCGAGCAGCGCTACCAGGCGCTTGGGGGCGACCTTGCGGTACGCCTCCTCGATGATCCCGGTGATCTCGTCCCAGTCGGGGTCGCGGTCGAGGCGCACGCCCAGCCAGCCGCTCGGGCCTACGTAGGCCGGGCGGAAGAAGCGCTCGGGCTCCTCGGTCACCATGGCCTCCTGCACGCCGGGCGGTGCGGGGCACCAGAAGGCGAGGCGGCCGTCGCCGTGATGGTTGTCGACGTACGTGGCGACGGTCTTCTTCCCACGCACGAACCAGGTGGGGGAGCCGTGGCTGTTCCGCTCGCTGACCTCGGGCAGAGCCATGCACACGGCCCGTAGCCGCACAAGCTCGGGTCGTTCACTCACGCGCGCCAGTCTGCCAGTCTGGTGGTCGATGAAGACCGACTGGAACCCGGTGCTGAGGGGCGAGTTCGAGAAGCCGTACTGGGGGGAGTTGCAGCAGTTCGTGGCCACCGAGCGGGCCGCCGGGGTGGTGTACCCGGCGCCCGACGAGGTGTACGCCGCGCTGCACCTCACGCCCTATGCCGACGTCAAGGTGGTGATCCTGGGCCAGGACCCGTACCACGGGCCGGGCCAGGCCCACGGCCTGTGCTTCTCGGTGCGCCCGGGTGTGGCCCTGCCGCCGTCCCTGCAGAACATCTACAAGGAGCTGGAGTCCGACCTGGGCATCCCGCCGCCCGACCACGGCTGCCTGGACAGCTGGGCCCGCCAGGGCGTCCTGCTGCTCAACGCGTCGCTGACCGTCCGGCGAGGGAGGGCGGCCTCACACCAGAACAAGGGCTGGGAGACGTTCACCGACGAGGTGCTCCGGGCGGTCAGCGCCAAGCCCGAGCGGGTGGTGTTCATCCTCTGGGGCGCTTCGGCCCGGAAGAAGAAGGCCCTGGTGGACACCGGCCGCCACACCATCATCGAGTCGCCGCACCCGTCACCGCTGTCGGCGTCGAGCGGCTTCTTCGGCAGCCGCCCGTTCTCCCGTGCGAACGAGGCCCTGGTGGCCGCGGGCCGGGACCCCGTCGACTGGCGGCTCCCGCCTCAGTAGGGCTTCGTCCTTTCGCCTTGCGGCGCGCTTTCGGGCTTGGCGCCCGGGCCTCGCCCGCTCAGGGCCCGATGCCCCCCGGCTCCCCGAACGACCCGGACATCCGCTCGGTCCAGGTGGACATGACCGCGTCCGCGGGCAGCCCCAACCCGGCGAGCTCCTGGGCCAGGGGATGCTCCCCGAGCTCGAGGCTGACGCCCTCGTCCCCGACCAGGATCTGCGCCCCGGCCCCTCCCTGGGTGAACGGCGTCCGGCAGGCGACGCCGTCGATCATCGTGTAGGTCACCATCGGCGCCGGCGCCATCACGTCGTCGCCACCCCGGGGAAGCGTCAGTCGCAGCACGAGCTCCCCGCCCATGCTCAAGCTCGCGGTCACCGAGTCGTCCCGGTAGTCGAGCGTGATCTCCTCGACCGACTTGGGGAACCCCCAGATCAACCGCCCGGCCTCGCAGGTGAACCCCTGGTCGACCGGCAACCTGTAGATGTACGTGCCCGGCTCGCCGAGCCCGCCCCGCGGCACGACGAAGAAGGTGATACCTATCTCCAGGTAGTCCCCGAGATCGTTGTCCCGGTAGTCGATCACGGCGATCACCAGCTGGCACCGGCCCGGCCCGGACTCGACGACCTCGAACGCATCCGGCACCATCCGCTGCCCCGCGTCGAGATCGACCTCGAACATCGCCGTGCCCGCCGACGCGTCCCGCACCACGCACGGCAAGCTCACAACCCGCCCGCCAACCTCGTACACACCCCCGCCGGCAGCCGTCGAAGTCATGCCCTCACCCTCCCCACGAAGTGGCCCAGCCAGGCGGCATTCTTACCCAAACCGGCCCCCGATCGAGGTTTCGACCACCCCTGCCGTCCGGCTATCCTGTCCTGTCCACCACAAGCCCCCATCGTCTAGTGGCCTAGGACACCACCCTCTCAAGGTGGCGACACGGGTTCGAATCCCGTTGGGGGTGCCACAAGAAAGACCTGGTCAGCGCCGGTTTTCCTGGCCTTGTGCAGACGTCTGTCCAGCGGGGCGGCGGCTCCGTGCCCATGTCTTGCCCATGAGGTGATGGGAGAGTAGGCACTGGGAGCGTGCGCGGTTCGATCCGCCGCCGAGGTGCGGCCTGGGAGCTGCGGGTTTACCTGGGCCGCGACCCGGTGAGCGGGCGCCCGCGCTATGCGAGCCGCACCGTCCACGGCCCCCGTCCCACCGCCGAGCGCGCCCTGCGGGACATGGTCGTGGCCGCGGAGGCGG
>DASRJN010000002.1:0-4371 GCA_035649455.1 Acidimicrobiales bacterium | reverse complement strand
AGGGCCATCTGGGAGCGGCCGGCGTTGTGGATGCACAGGAACACGACCGTCGGCGTTTCGGGTGTGGTGGGCATGGTCACTCCTTCGACCGTGGCGGGGTGGCGGCGGGGGTGGAGGTAGCGGGCGAGCGCGATGGCGAGGGTGGCGCCGAGGAGCTGGGCGGCGACGAAGGGCGGTACGGAGGCGGGGGCGATGCCGGTGAAGGTGTCGGTCAGGGCGCGGGCGATGGTGACGGCGGGGTTGGCGAAGCCGGTCGAGGACGTGTACCAGTAAGCGGCGGCGATGTAGGCGCCGACGGCGTAGGGGGCGGCATCGAGGCGGCCCGCCCGCGCCAGGCCGGTGATCACCACGAGCAGCCCGAAGGTGGCCACGACTTCGGAGAAGGTGGTGGCGATGGTGGCCCGGTCGTTGGTGGCGAGCGAGACCGCGGGCAGGTCGAACATCAAGTTCGCTACGACGACGCCGACCAGACCGCCACCGATCTGCGCGGCCACATACGGGCCGACCTCCCGGCGCGGGACCGTGCCGGAGAGCCAGCCAGCGACGGTCACCGCCGGGTTGAGGTGCGCTCCTGAGATGGCGCCGAAGGCGAGGATGATGGCGACCAGGCCCGCGCCGGTGGCGAGCGAGTTGGCCAGCAGGGCGCCGCCCGGCTCGGTCGGGTAGAGCCGTTGGGCGGCGATCCCGGAGCCGACGACCACGGCCACGAGCATCCCGGTGCCCACTGCCTCGGCCACTGCGCGCCGGCCAAGAGGCGCGTCGGTCATCTCAGCAGCAGCGCGCGGCTGACTCCGGGGCGGAGCTGCAACACAGGGCGTCGTCGGCCGGATCGACGGATCGAAGCTGGCCGGCGGGGTGCTCCGCGTCCGCCAGGACGGTGTAGACCTCCCAGGCCTCGCCGTCAGGGCCATCGACCCAGACCTTGTCCTGCAGCGCGTAGCAGCACGACACCTGGTCCTCCGTCGCGGTGTCCAGGCCCTCGCCCGCCAGGCGTGCCGTCGCGGCGGTCACTTCGTCGGTGGTCTCGACCTCGACGCCGAGGTGGTTCAGCGATCCCGGGGTGGCCTGGCCCTCGATCAGCACCAGCTTGAGCGGCGGCTCGGAGATGGCGAAGTTCGCGTAGCCGGGCCGGCGCTTGGCCGGTTCGGTGGCGAAGAGCTTGGAGTAGAACTCGACCGCCTGGTCGATGTCCGAGACGTTGAGAGCCAGTTGCACGCGGGACACGGGGTGCCTCCTGTTAGATTCATGTCTGTCGATACGACAGTGTGGTGATCATATCGACAGTTGTCAATCGGAGACACGATGCCCGCACAGCTGACCATCACCGAGACCGACGCCGACGCCTGCTGCGTCCCGACGCTGGCCGCCCCACTCGCGCCCGCCGACGCCGAGACGCTGGCCGGCGCCTTCGCGGCTCTCGCCGATCCCGTGCGGCTCCGGCTGCTCAGCCTCATCGCCGCCGCGGGCGAGTGCTGCTCGTGCGACCTGCAAGAACCCCTCGGCAAGTCGCAGCCGACCGTCAGCCACCACACCAAGGCCCTCGCCGCCGCCGGGCTCATCGTCGGCGAGAAGCGTGGCAAGTGGACCTGGTGGCGCGTCGTGCCCGAACGCCTTGACGATCTCCGCCACGTCCTCGACACCCCGGTGCTCACCCCTGCGCCGATGCGGGAGTGCTGACCGGGAAGCGTCAGGCGTCGCTGGTCTGATCGGCGAGCACCGCGGCTCGTAGTGTGAACGCGCGTGGAAGGCGACAGCGGCCCTGGCGGTGAGGCGTCGACCGGGCCGGAGCGGGAGCTGGCGCCGGGGATGCGGGAGCAGCTGGAGCTGGGGTACAGCGGGTTGCCGTCGTTCGCGGGCCGGCCGTTCCTCACCGAGCCCGAGCAGCTCGATGCGTGGCAGCCGGATGTGGCGATCGTCGGGGCACCGTTCGACGTGTCGACGACCAACCGCCCGGGTGCAAGGTTCGGTCCCCGGGCCCTGCGAGCCGCGGCGTACATGCCCGGCACGTACCACCTCGACCTGGGGATCGAGATCTTCGACTGGCTGGAGGTGGTCGACTTCGGCGACGCCCATTGCCCGCACGGTCAGACCGAGGTCGGCCACGCCAACATCAAGGCCCGCGTCGGTGAGGTTGCCCGGCGCGGGATCGTGCCGGTCATCGTGGGCGGGGACCACTCGATCACCTGGCCGGCCGCGACCGCAGTAGCCGAGGCCCGCGGCTGGGGCAACGTCGGCATCGTCCACTTCGACGCCCACGCCGACACCGCCGACATCATCGACGGCAACCTGGCCAGCCACGGCACGCCGATGCGGCGGCTGATCGAGTCGGGCGCGGTGCTCGGCCGCAACTTCGTGCAGGTCGGCTTGCGGGGCTACTGGCCGCCGGCGGACGTCTTCGCCTGGATGCAGGCCCAGGACATGCGCTGGCACCTGATGCAGGAGATCTGGGAGCGGGGCATGCCGTCGGTGATCGAGGAAGCGGTGGCCCAGGCGCTCGACGGCGCCGACCACCTGTACATCTCCGTCGACATCGACGTGCTGGACCCCGGCTTCGCGCCGGGTACCGGCACCCCCGAGCCAGGAGGCATGGCGCCCGCCGACCTGCTCCGCACGGTCCGCCGCCTCGCCATGGACGCCAACGTCGTGGCCCTCGACGTGGTCGAGGTGTCGCCGCCCTACGACGTCTCCGACGTCACCGTCAACAACGCCCACCGGGTGGTCCTCGAAGCCCTCGCCGGCATGGCCTGGCGCAAGCGCCAGACCACGACCGACAAGCGCTAGCGCGTGCGCTGGAACGGGGTTCTCCGTCACCCGGTGAGCTTCAGGATCATCGTGAGCGACCCGGCCGCGCGGCTGCGGGTCACGAAGCCGAGGCGCTGGTACAGGGAGCGGGCGGGGTTGCCGGTCTCGACGCTCAGGCTCAGGGCCGGGACGCCCAGGTGCCGCGCCTCGTCGACGAGGGCCTCGAGCAGAGCGGTGCCGAGGCCCCGCCGCCGAAAGCCGGTCGTGACCCCGATCGAGATCTCGGGCGTGGCCGGGTCGACGAAGCCGTAGCCGGGATCCTGCTCGGTGAAGAACCGCCACCAGGCCGCGCCCAGCGGCCGGTCGTCCTCGACGACGAAGCCGACATCCCGTGGCGCCGGCCAGCCGGCCACGTAGTGCGCCAGCGCCGGGTCCGCCATGACCGCGGCGACGGTCCGGACCCGGGCATCGGGACGCCAGTCGGCGGCGATGGCGAGGACCTGCTGCAGAAATGGGGCGTCGGCGGCGGTGGCGCGACGAACGGTGGCCATGACCCAGTCTCGCCGAGGCCTGCTACAGAGGAGGCGGCGAGGCCCGATCAGGAGGCGTCAGCTTGAGCAGTGACTACGACGTCATCGTTCTCGGCGGCGGGTCGCCGGGCGAGCACTGTGCCGGGGCGTTGGCCGAGGGGGGACTGCGGGTCGCGGTCGTCGAGCGCGAGCTGGTGGGAGGCGAGTGCTCGTACTACGCCTGCGTCCCGTCCAAGACGCTGCTGCGCCCGGGCGAGGCGGTGCAGGCGGCGCGGGAGGCGGCCGCCCGCGCGCAAGTCGACGTCGAGGCTGCGCTCGCCTGGCGGGACTTCCAGGTGTCGGACTACTCCGACGAGGGCCAGGTGCGCTGGCTGGCGGGCGAGGGCATCACGCTGCTCCGGGGCACCGGCCGGCTCGCGGGGCCGGGCGTGGTCGAGGTCGACGGGGTGAGGCACACGGCCGACCATGTCGTCGTGGCGGCCGGCGCCGACGCCATCGTCCCGCCGGTCCCAGGGCTGCGCGAGCTCGACGGCGTGTGGACCAGCCGGGAGGCCACGGCGATGAAGGCGGTCCCCCGGCGGCTGGTGATCCTGGGGGGCGGGCCCGTCGGTGTCGAGATGGCCCAGGCCGTGCGCCGCCTCGGCGGCGAGGCGGCCGTCGCCGACATGGCCGAGCACCTGCTCCCCCGCGAGCCGGCGCCCCTGGGAGAGGCCCTCGGCGAGACCCTGCGCCGCGAGGGCATCGAGCTCGTGCTCGGAGTGAGCGCGAGCGAGGCCCGGCGCGACGGCGACGACTACGTCCTGGGGTTCGACGACGGCCGCGAGCTGCGGGGCGACCGCCTCCTGGTCGCCGCCGGCCGTCGCCCGCGCGTCGAAGGGCTCGGCCTGGAGACGGTCGGAGTCGCCGCCGACCCCCACGGCATCCCGGTCGACGCGCACATGCGGGCCGGCGATGGCCTGTGGGCCATCGGCGACATCACCGGCATCTGGCCGCTCACCCACGTCGGCAAGTACGCGGGCCGGGTCGTCGCCGCCAACATCCTCGGGGAGCCCCGCGAGGCCAACTTCGACGCGGTGCCACGCGTCGTGTTCACCGACCC
>DASRJN010000001.1:0-5001 GCA_035649455.1 Acidimicrobiales bacterium | reverse complement strand
GCCCGCAGGCCGTTGATCCGTGCCTCCGCGTTCTCGTCCACGACGGCCTGGGTGGTGTCCTCGGGGACGCCGGCGTCGTCCAGCGCCTGCTCCAGGTCGGCGTCGGACACGAAGGGGATGCCGCTGCTCAGCTCGACCTGGGCCTGCGCCGACACCTCCGCCGGGACGTCGGGGTTGCCCGCGATGCCGGTGAGGAACGACGTGGTCAAGGCGGACATCAACACCGCGCCGGCCAGGGCCGTGCCGACGGACGCGCCGAGGTTGCTCAGCGTGTTCTGCACCCCGCCGACCTCGCCGCTCTGCTCGTCGGGGACCGACGACACGGTGACGCTGCCGAGCTGGGAGGCGAGGGCGCCGATGCCGAGCCCGGCCAGCAGCATCGGCCAGGTGATGATCTCCGGCCCCGCGCCCACGTCGAGCAGGGCGATCATGGTCACGATGCCGGTGAACAGCGCGGCGAAGCCGGCCCGTACGACGAGCCGGGGCGACGCCTGGGGGAAGAAGCGCGGGATCCCGACCGCCGCCAGCAGCAGCGTGATCGACAGCGGCAGCAGCCGGACGCCGGTCGCGATGGCGGTGAGCCCCAGCGCCACGGACAGGAACAGGGGCACGGAGAAGAACAGTCCCGCCTGGAGCAGGTACTGGAAGAAGAAGGCGGTGAGACCGCCGCGCAGCACCGGGATCCGCAGCATGGCGGGGTCGAACAGGATGGCCTCGCCCCGCTCGCGGCGCCACCGCTCCCAAGCCAGGAACCCGACGAGCACGGTCCCGCCGGCGAGGACCAACCAGATCACGGGCGAGAGCCCGAGCCACTGGGGCGCCCCGGGCTTGGCCGTCACGAACCCCCAGGTGCCGGAGCGGAGGATGCCGTACACGATGAGGCCGAGCCCGGTGGCCGACAGCGCGGTGCCGACCAGGTCGAGGTGCGCCTCGCGGTCGGCGGGGGTGTCCGCCATGCGCCGGGCCAGGCCGAGGATGACGAAGACCATGAGCACCTCGCCCGCGAACACCCAGCGCCAGGACCAGTAGGTGGTGAACAGCCCACCGATCAGCGGACCGGCCGCCACCGCGATAGCGGCCGCCGACGCCACCAGGCCGTAGGCCCGGGGCCGGTCGGCCTGCCCGAAGTTGGAGGCCACCAGGGCCACCACCGCCGGCATGATCAGCGCCGCGCCGATGCCCTCCAGCAGCGACCAGCCGAGCAGCAGCGTGGCCAGGTTCTGGGAGATGGCGGTGAGGAACGAGCCGCAGCCGTAGATGACGCAGCCGATGGTGAAGGCCCGCTTCCGCCCGAGGATCTGGCCCACCTTCCCGCCGGTGATCATCAGGGTCGCCATCACCAGCGTGTACATGGTGATCGCGGTCTGGATGCCGACCACCGTCGTGTTGACGTCCTGGGCCACGGTGGCGATGGACACGTTCATGACCGAGCTGTCCAGCGTCATCAGGAACTGGGCCGATGCCAGGGTCACCAGCACCGTCTTGGACACATCCGCAGAAGGCTCAGCCGTGGTCACCGCCATCCGGGCAGCGTGCCACACCGCGCCCGGATGGCGGTGGGTCAGTGGACGTGGCCCTCCGTGGCCGGGCAGAGCACGTCGGGGTTCCAGTCCTTGAACGACCCGGTGGGGTTGGGCTTCGCGGTCCAGGCGTGGAGCTCGTAGAACGGGTCGATCCCGAAGCGGTTGGGGCTGGGGATCAGCGTGAAGGTCTGGCCGAACAGCGACGGCGGCGCGGCGTTCTGCGCGTCCCAGGCCTGCTGGAACACGATGTACTCGACGCCCACCAGCGCCAGCTGGCCGTTCGGCTTCACCTCGTAGATCAGCGCCTCCGGGGTCGTCGGTTCGAGGCTCGTGTCGCCGGCCAGGGAGGCGTTGACGAAGTGGATGCCCATCGAGCCGGCCAGCGGCTCGTGGACGCAGCCGAAGAACTGCACGTACCCGGCATCGATCGCCCGCTCGACGTTGTGGTAGCGGTCCGTCGCGTCGCGGACCTGCTGCAGGGGGCCGCCGAGCGGGTCGACGCCGGCCGGCGCCCCGGTGGCCCCGCCGGCCGCGGCCAGCGCGATGGCGGCGGCCACCAGCGGGATCGCGGCCGCCGCCGCCCAGCGGGTGCGGCGCCTCACGTGCCCGGCTCCGTGTAGAAGTACGGGTCCAGGACCCGGACCTCGGCGACCGAGTCGACCGGCAGCCCGTTGGCGGTGGCGGCCCGCTGGATCGCCTCGGGACCGGGCCCGTCGTAGACGCAGAACGTCCGGGTCCGGTCGGTCGAGACGTAGGACGTCACCCAGGTCACGTGCTCCTCGGCGTTGTTCTCCACGACGTCGAGGCACGCCTTGACCCCCGCGGAGGTCGATGGGATCACGAGCCCCTCGGGGAATGTCCGCTGCACGACATAGCGCGGCACGATGCTCTCCCTTCACCGGCCGGCGACCGTCGCCGGCTCGCCCGCGAGCGAACCTCCGACCGGTCGAGCGGCGGTCGGACGGCGGTCGGACAGCGGTCGGACCGCGTCGTACCGTGGCGGGGTGCGGATCAGCCTGCTCGGCCCGCTCGCCGTGGACGGCGAGCCAGGAGAGGTCGTCCTGCGTGCGGCGAAGGAGCGCACGCTGCTCGCCACGCTGGCGCTGCGCCCCGGGGTGGTCGTCGGCCCCGACGCGCTCATCGACGCGCTGTGGGGCGACTCGCCGCCGGCCAGCGCCCGCAAGACGCTGCAGACGTACGTGTCCAACATCCGGCGGGAGCTGGGGCCCGACGTCATCGCGACGACGGCGTCCGGCTACCGCCTGAGCGTCGAACCCGACGACGTCGACGTGAGCCGGTTCCGGAGCCTGGTCCGCGCCGCGGAGGAGGCCCGGGCCCGGGGAGTCGAGCCCGAGGCCCGCGAGCATCTGTGGGCGGCAGTGGCGTTGTGGAGGGGTGACCCGTTCGCGGGCGCCCGCCCCCACACCGGCCTGGCGGCCGAGGCGGTCCGGCTCCAGGAGGAATATCTGACCGCCCTCGAGGCACGCCTCGCCGCGGACCTGGCTGCGGGCTCCCATGGCGAGCTCGTGTCCGAGCTGGAGAAGCTGGTCCGCGAGCACCCGTTCCGGGAGCGGCTGTGGGGGCATCTCATGCTGGCGCTGTACCGCAGCGGCCGGCAGGCCGACGCCCTGGCCGCGTACCAGCGAGCCCGCGCGCGCCTGGGCCAGGAGCTGGGCCTGGAGCCTGGGGGCGAGCTCCGGCGGCTCGAGCAGGCCATCCTCGCCCACGATCCGACCCTCGACCTCCCCGGGCCGGCCCCGGCAGCGGCCGGTCACGAGCCGGCGCCGGCCCGGTCGCCGGTGCGCTACGCGGTCGCTCCCGACGGCGTGCACGTCGCCTACCAGGTCGTCGGCGACGGACCGATCGACGTGCTGGCCGTCCCCGGGTTCGTGTCCCACCTGGACCTCTGGTGGGACGCACCCACCGACCGGCTCGTTCGCCGGCTGGCGTCGTTCAGCCGGCTGATCCTGTTCGACAAGCGGGGCATGGGGCTCTCCGACCGTCCGGCGTCCGTCGACCTGGAGCACTGGGTGGCGGACGCCCGTGCGGTGCTCGACGCCACCGGCTCGGACCGTGCCGTCATCCTCGGGATCTCGGCCGGGGCGCCCACCGCGGCGCTCTTCGCGGCGAACCACCCCGAGCGCACCCGGGCGCTGATCATGTACGGCGGCTACGCCCGGTTCCTCGCCGGGGACGGCTACGACTGCGGGCCCGACCGCGACAGCGTCGAGTCCGCCATCCGCGACATGGAGGCGCGCTGGGGCACCGGTGTGGGCCTCTCGCTCTACGCCCCCAGTCGCGCCGCCGATCCGGCGTCCCGCCAGTTCTGGGCCCGCTACCAGACGATCTCGGCCAGCCCCGGCGCGGCGGCCACGTTCCTCCGGGCCCTGGCCGCCGTCGACGTCCGGCGTGTCCTCCCCAGCATCGGCGCTCCGACGCTGGTGCTGCACGCCGCCCGGGACCAGATCGTGCCGGTGGAGGCGGCGCGCCACGCGAGCGAGCTGATCCCCGGGGCCACCCTGGTAGAGCTGGACAGCGACATCCACCTGATCTGGCTGTCCGACGTGGTCGACGAGATCACGCGCGCCATCGAAGCCTTCATCACCCGCGCCGCGCCCGTCGCCGCAGTCGATCGGGTGCTCGCCACGGTGCTGGCGACCTCCCACGACGACGTCTTGGTGCCCCAGATCGCCGAACGGTGGGGTGGGCGACCGCTCGGGCGGCCGGGATGTGCCGCGTTCGACGGGCCGGCTCGGGCCATCCGGTGCGCCCGGGCCCTCGTGTCCGAGTTGGGTGGGGTGGGCGCGGCGGTGCACAGCGGCGAATGTGAGCCGGACGGGGACGGGCTGCGCGGGGTGGCGGTCGACGTGGCCGCCGAGTTGGCGGCCGGCGCTCGCGGCGGCGAGGTGCTGGTGACGCAGACCGTCCGGGACCTGGTCGTCGGCTCCCCGATCGCAGTCGAGCCCCGCGGCCGCCGCGCCTTCCGGGGAGTGCCCGGCGACTGGGAGGTCTTCGCCGTCATCTCCGCCGGCGGGTGACCGCGGCTGGTATCCTCGTGGCCACGGCGACGTCCCATCGCCGAACCCTCGATCCGGCGCTCACGCCACCGGCCCGAGAGGGCAAAGGGAGCTTCAGCTCTCGGGACGCCGGTCCAGCTGTGCCCTTTCCGGCAGGGGCGTCGTGAGCGTGAGTCGCGAGGTCCCGGCCGTCGAGAGGAGCGCACGATGACCGAGCACAAGTCGTTCAAGCGCCTCGTCCGGAGCCGCATGGCCAAGACCGGCGAGAGCTACACCGCGGCGAGGGCGCGATTGCTCGCCGGGGACGAGGCCGAGGGCAAGGCCTTCGACGTGGAAGTGCTGCAGCTCCCCTGCTCGGAGGAGCGGCTCCGTGAGCAGACCGGCCGCGGCTGGGAGGAGTGGTTCGACCTGCTCGACTCCTGGGGCGCCGAGGCCATGGGCCACACCGAGATCGCCCGGCG